>JAOXRY010000191.1 GCA_025800305.1 Campylobacterales bacterium
CTCCAGATATCACCAGCTTCAACTGTGTGAGAAGTTAGAACGTTACCGTTTGCGTCTTTTACTTCCATAGTACCAGCTTCAGCAACTTCAAATGTAGTTGGATGAGAACCGTATTCTTCAGCTTTTTGCGCCATTAGACCAACATTTGCAACGTTACCCATAGAAGAAACATCATATTTCCCATTTTTAACACAATCATCAACCATTCCTTGGTGGAATCTTCCGTATGAGCTATCAGGAATAACAGCTACACACTCTTCTAATTCCCCTGCTGGGTTCCACATCTTACCACCGTCTCTAACAACAACAGGCATTGAAGCATCAATAATAATATCGTTATTTGCATGTAGATTTGTGATTCCATTATCTGAATCAACCATCGCCATTGGTGGTTGCGTTTTATAGCACTCCTCAATTTCTACTTTAATTTCGGTTTCTTTAGCTGAACCTGCGATCTTCTTATATAGATCTCCAAGACCTAGATTTGGATTAACACCACAAGCATCTAGTTCGCTACCAAATTTTTCAAAAACTGGCTTGTAGTAAACTCTAATAGCATGACCAAACATAATTGGATCAGAAACTTTCATCATTGTTGCTTTAAGGTGTAATGACCATAAAACGTTGTTTGCTTTTGCTTCATCTAAAGTTTTTTGGTAGAAAGCTTGTAGTTTTGATACAGACATAAATGTTGTATCAACTACTTCTTTATCAAGAACAGGAACTTCCTTTAAACATTTACCATTTAAGTTAATAGTAATTGTTTGTTGACCATCAATAATTACCGATTTTTCATTTCCATAAAAATCACTATTTCCATCCATATGGGAAACATACGCTTTTGAAGGGGACTCAAAGTCTTTTAATTTATGAGGATTTTTTTGTGCAAAATTTTTAACAGCAGCAGCGGCACGTCTATCTGAGTTTCCTTCTCTAAGAACTGGATTAACAGCAGAACCTAAACAAGTTGAATACTTTTCTTTTATTGCTTTTTCTTCATCATTTTTTGGATCTTCTGGGAAATCTGGTAGGTCAAAACCTTGTCCTTGAAGTTCAGCAATACAAGCTTTTAATTGTGTGATTGAAGCTGAAATATTAGGAAGTTTAATTACATTTCCTTCAGCTGTTTTAACAACCTCTCCAAGTTTTGCCAACAGGTCTTCCATCTGTTGTTCTGGCTTTAGTTTGTCAGAAAAAGTTGCAATAACTCTTCCTGCTAGTGAAATGTCTCTTTGTTCAACATCAACACCACCAGTGTTACAAAACTTTTCTACGATAGGTAGAAATGAGTAAGTTGCTAAAGCTGGAGCTTCATCAATTTTTGTCCAAATAATCTTTGACATTATATTTCCCTTTTTATGTGATAGTTTTACTTTCCAAGATTGTAACATTAATAGAGAAAATAAAGATGGTTTTAAGGAAAAAATGATGGGGTATTAGTTGGAATTGTTTCTTTTATATACACTTTTTTGTTTTTTTCTAATGTTTCTTAGGTGGGTATTGTAGCTTCTTGTAAAGTCGTGAACACCATCTTTGTTCTTCATAAAATAGAGATAATCAGTTTTTGCAGGATATATAGCAGCTAAAATCGCCTCTTTTTGAACCATACAAACAGGATTTTTAGGAAGACCATAGTGTTTATATGTGTTGTAGCTTGACTTATCTTCTCTAATTCTTTTTGGAGTTATTTTTATATGGGAGTATTTTCCGTAATTTAAAGTACCATCCATTTGGAGTTTCATACGTTTTTTCAATCTATTGTAAATTACAGAAGAAACCAGAGCCATCTCTTTTTTGTTTGCTGCTTCTTTTTGGATAACTGAGGCTAACGTTACTAAATGTAACCACTTTTTACTGTTGTAAGAACCAAAAACTTTTACTGAGAGATTCTTATGAAAAATATTAGATCTTTTAAGGAGCAGATCTATCAATCCTTCCTCATCAATGCCTATTGGAACTTTATATGTATTAGGGACAATATAGCCTTCTTTAAAGGGTGCTTTTAATTTATAAAGATCCCAAAGTTTATCTCCATTGAGTCCTAACTTTTGTCCTACTTCTTCTAAGGCTATTATTGTGGTTTCGCCAGGAATAATTTTTATCTCTCTCATTGCTGCTTTGGAAGAGACTAAAGCATGGAGAAAATCTCCCTTTTTAATTTTTTCTTTTCCAATATCAATCCATCCGCTCTGTGGAGATCCCATAAAACGAATAATAATCGTATCAAGTTTTGTAACGTCGTAACTATCTTTTTCTAAGGTTCTAAAAAACCCATTTATAGATCCACGGGGAATTTCTATTACAGGTTTTGTTGAGATTTCAATATTAAGATAGTAGAGAAAAGTAATAAGCGTAAAAAGAAATAGATGAGCTGTGAAATAAGCTTTTCTGATTTTTTTTGCTGTTCTGACTGTTACAACCATTCATTTGCTACTTTTTATTTTTTAGAGAAATTATTATACTAGATAGATGATAGATCTGTGGTAAAAAGTTTAAACTGTTTAAAAGAATTTGATAAAATAAGCAATGATTAATTTTTCTAAAGATCTTAAATGCCAATAGTAGCGAAAAAAATACTTCTAGGTTTTTTAGCAGCTTTTACTGCTGTAACTATTTCAACAATTACAGCCTTGTTTGTTGGTTTTGATATTGACAAGATCTCAGCTGGTTCTGTTGAGATAGAGAAAATGGATATTGACATTGATGATAAGCTAAATGTACGAATAAAAAAGCTTGTCATTGGAAAAGATGATTCTAAGACTCCTCCTGAAGAGTTGGTCAAAAGAATTAAGAGAGGATTTTTTTTCTCTTATTTTTTTAATTCATTTATTATCGAAGAACTTATTGTTGCTGAGGAGACATTAAGAGTAGAACTTTTAAAAAACAAACTTTTAATTGAGCATGAAAAAGGAACTGTTAAGGCAGATGTAGGTTGGAATGACCCAGCCATTACATTAGATTTAAAAGAGATTAATTATCCAGATCTTAATGCTTCTGGTAAAGCAGTTGTGACTTTTGATATTTTAAAAAATAGTTTTCATGGAACTTTTGATGGACTTGATGTCCGTGGAAGATTTCAAGGTGAGATTAGTGATGAAATTTTCCATGTTGAAATCATAGACTCTTACACCAACTCTATTGAAAAAATAGGAGCTATACTGCCTTTAGAAGATGAAGTTAAAGAGTGGATTTATAGACGACCAGTTTCCAGTGAATATTTTGTAAAGAATATAAAAATAGGGGTTAACCTTAAAACGGGAGAATTTTTATTAGATAAGTTTGAAATAGATCTTCAAGCTTCCAATGTTACTACAAAGTTTGATGACAATCTACCTTCTGTTTTTATTCCTCTTGCAAAGGTTAAAGTAAAAAATGGAGATGTTTTAATCACAGGAAAAAACTGTGATTATGAAAGAGAAAAGCTAGATTTACAAGTAAAAATCTCATCTTTGATTAAAGACAAATTAGATGTTTTTATCAACATAAAAACCAATACTAGATTCAACCAAACAATAAGAAAGACACTTAAAAACTACAACGTAGATCTGAATATTGACCAAAAATCAGGCGATATTTATAGCGATGTAACCATCATAATGGGACTTAATAATGACAAATTTGGAGTTGATATAAACAGTAAATTGAAAGATGGAAAAGTTTCTATTGAAGGTTACCCTTTTCTTTTTAATAATTTGGACTTAGAGTTTAATGGAAAGAAAATATTTATAGATACAGATATTGTTACAAAATTAAATCAAAAGATCTCTGTGAAGATTGATGGAAAAGTTAAAAATAAGAAAGTTCTTTCAACAGTTTTAATTAGAGATCTTAAGACTCTTGATGGAAAAGCCCTTAATATAAAGAATGAAACATCAGATCTAATTATTGAGTGGATTGATGGTTTGAAAATCTATTCAAAAGAGCTGGGAGTTAGTTTTGATGTTAAAGATGAACGTTACATCCTTGGAGTAGACACTTTTCAAAAAATCATTAAGAATTCTAAACTGCTTAATTTCTTTGGTGTAGATGACGGAACTTTTAAAATGGTTGGAGAAAAAGAAGGTCTAAAAGGTACTTTTCATTTACAAACAAAAGATCCTATCTTTCTCTCAAAAAATGGAAATATTAATCAGGTGAATTTAGAGTTTGTTAAAAAGAATGGAGAAACTGAAGCAGTTATAAATGAAAAAGTTTCAATGATTATAAATGAAGAAAAGTTGAAAGTATTTATTGATGATATAGATCTTAACGTGACAAAGTTTGTAGACTATGGGCTGGAAAACAAAGATACTAATCTTTCAGATGAAAAGGAAGAAGATAGTAAAGAGTTAGTGATAAATGGTGTAAACTCTGGATTTGTATATAAAAAACAAAGCATAAAACCTGATTGGTACTCTGTTTACTCCAATGAACAAAAATCTCTTATACAACTAAAAAGAAAAGATGCAGAAATTTTATTTGAAAAGCAAGGAGAGAGTGTTACCTTACGATGTAAAAAAATAGATCCTGCTTTTACAAGTGCCATGTTTAATGTTGAAATTATTGGAGATGAGGGGCATTGGAGTTTAATAAGTTATGGAAATACTTCAGACAAAGAACTTTATGGTGTAATAAAAATTAAAGACATGACTTTAAAACAGGCAACAGCAGTTATGAATATTGTTGCTGTTTTAAATACTATTCCAGCATTAGTACAGTTTAAAAGTCCTGGTTTTACAAGTGATGGCTATACCATAGAAAACGGGATTATCGATTTTTACTATGGAGGAGATAAAATATTTTTCAAAGCCATAAGAATTATTGGTGTTAATACAGATATTATAGGACAAGGAAGTGTTGATCTAAAAACAAAAAAACTAGATCTGGCTCTTAGTGTTAATACAGTTAAAGGACTTAGCAATTTAATAGGAAGTATTCCTCTAATTAATTATATTCTTCTTGATAGAGAAAAGACGATTGGTACTGTAGTCAAAGTAGAAGGGACATTTGATAAACCAGAAGTAAAAACCAGTGTTTCAACTGATGTAGTCCTCTATCCATTTCAAGTTTTAAAAAGAATTATACTTCTTCCAAAATATCTTTTAAGTGATGAAAAAGAGAGTGGAGAGTTCTCTGAGTAAAACTAAAGAACTACTAGAAAATGAGTATATAAAATATAACACTATAGAAGCCGTTTCTAGAACAAACTTAGATCCTATATTAATAGCAAAAAAATACAGTGATGAAAGTATATCTTTAATCTGTGCCTTATTTGCTTATGGAAATGTAACAGCTATTGTTAAGTTTTTAGAAAGCTTAGACTTTTCCCTTTTAGAAAAAAGTCCTGAATTAATTGAAAAAAAATTGGCTAACCACTATTATAGATTTCAAAAAGCTGATGACGTCATTAATCTTTTTAAGTCATTAAGAAAATTAAAAGATATTGATTCAATTGAAACTCTTTTTTTTGAAGGATATAACAAAGAGGAAAGTGTACTTGATGGTCTGGAGGTTGTGATTTCTAAGATCTTAACTCTTGAAAACCCACATACAAAAGGATATGACTTTTTAGTAGGAAGACCTCCTCAAAAAGAGAAGACAGCTGGACAGTCAACATTAAAAAGATGGAATATGTATCTAAGATGGATGATACGAAAAGATAACATAGATCTAGGACTTTGGAATGATAAACCTAAAAAGGATCTTATACTACCTTTAGATACCCACACTTTTAAAGTTTCCCATAAGTTGAAACTATTAAAAAGAAAGAGTTATGATTTAAAGTCTTCTTTACTTATCACAGAAAAATTACAAAAATTTGATAGAAAAGATCCAGTAAAATATGACTTTGCTCTTTACCGAATTGGACAGAACAACCTCCTCTAAACTACAAGAAAAAATTAAGCTTAAACTAAACTTGAATTAAGTATGATCTAAGTGTACAGGTTTGTTAAATTTTAAAGGAGGTTGTACATGCAGTCTAATGCTGTTCAGTACGATTACTCGATTGCCAAATTATTTACCTTAACAATGGTAATTTTTGGTATTATCGGTATGGTTGTTGGT
>JAOXRY010000204.1 GCA_025800305.1 Campylobacterales bacterium
AAGAGCAGCAGCTGTGAATATGATTCCTACATCAACAGGTGCGGCAAAAGCAGTTGGTAAGGTTATTCCAGATCTTAATGGAAAAATGAATGGTTTTGCTATTCGTGTTCCAACTCCAAATGTAAGTGTTGTAGACTTAACAGTAACACTTAAAAAAGATGTAACAAAAGAGGAATTAAACAAAACTTTTGATGAAGCTGAAAAAGGTTCTATGAAAGGTCTTATTTTAGTTGATAACGATAAAAGAGTTTCTTCTGATTTTGTTGGTTGCCCTTATAGTTCTGTATATGTACCAGATACAACACAAGTTGTTGATGGAAACATGGTAAAGGTTCTTGCTTGGTATGATAATGAGTGGGGATATAGTGAAAGATTAGTTGATATGGCGGCACATATCAGTAAATGATTTTATTGATAAAAGGAGAGCTCATAAAATATGAGCTCTCCTTTAAAATATTAGTGGAGTTAAACTCCCATAAATTGTTTTATATAAGAAGCAATTTCATTTGGTTTTGTTTTACCAATAAAACCTTCAGCATTTAGTTTTGAAGCCATCTCTTGATTTGAATCACCTGTCATTGAAGAGTTAACAACGATTGGGATATTTCTTGTTTCGTTATTTTCTTTTAGTTCTTTAATTACAGTAAATCCAGATGCTATAGGCATTTCAAGATCTGTAATTACCATTCCCACTTCATTTATGTCAATTGAGTTTATATAATCAAGAAGCTCTCTACCATTTGGAAATGCTCTATGTTGAACACCAAGTTTGTTAAGAACAGCTTGTAAAGCTTTTAGTGCAGTTTTTGAATCCTCTGCAACAAGAACAGCTTTATCTTTTCTAACGTCAAAACTTTGGAGGTTTTCAGTTTCATTATCTTTTGCTTCAACTAAGAAAGGAAAGATTTCACTTAGCATTGTTTCAATATCAACAATGTAGACAATATCACTATCATCATTTTTTGTATAGTTATTGATTTTTGCACCAAACTCTGAAGAAACTGGAACATGGATATCTTCCCATTTTTTTCTTAGAATATATTCAGCTCTTAAAACTTTTACACCAATAACTGTATCGTTAAATTCACAAATAATAATCTGTTTTAAATCATCAGCCACTTCTTCATCTTGAAGAGAGTTAATAAGTTTTGGAGAAGCGCTACCTTCTAACATCCATTTTTTAAGATCTATAACAGGAAGAATCTCATCTCTAAGAGTTAAAAGACCTTGAACAGCATCATTGGCATCTGGAAGAAGTGTTAGTTCTTGAAACTTTACAGTCTCTCTAACTTTAAATACATTAACAGCAAAGATTGTCCCGTCTTCTGTTAATCTAAAACAAAGAAGTTCCAGTTGGTTCTTCTCGTGGAGCTTGGTTCTATCGTCGTCTAACGCCATGAGTTTATTCCCATTTTATTTTTTTCATTTTAATGCTACATTATAGTAGAATAAGTTTTAAAAGAAAGTGAGAAATAATTGAAATATCTAGTGGTTTTATCTATTTTGGGAACTTTTTTATTTTCAGCTAATTATTACACTGTATCTTATCGTCTTGTTTCCCATAATCATATGATAAAAACAGATAGATTTTCTGTTTCAAAATCTATGCTTATTGAAAAGGAACTGAATCCTTTTGCATCTTTTGAAATTGAAGTGGAAGAAAATGAGAAACTTAATAGTAAATTTTTTAAAAAATACCAAGATGAAATTGTAAATCAACTCCTAAAAAAAGGGATTTTTATTACTGATAATTCAACAGTAAAAGAGAAACGGGAAAATTTAAAAACTGTTCTTACTTTACC
>JAOXRY010000232.1 GCA_025800305.1 Campylobacterales bacterium
TTGCCATTGTCTACTATCTTTTATATTAAAATCGGGAATATCTATGAAACCAAAAAAGTCCAATGCGCAGTTAGACCCAGTACCAATATCCTTTAAATGGAACAAGACTGATCTAAGATTAAATTTCTGGACGAAATGTCGTCACAGAATGTAGTTAACCATCTCGACAACTTCTCTACTAAATGTCTAAAGACGATCTGCAGGATGTTGATAAAGCAGTTAAGGATTTCACAGAAGTTATCTTCAATGTGGCTAAATCTATCTTAACGGTTAAATTAAGTCGTGCGGGGATGGAAAAAATCGAAGAATGTTAAGACAAAGCAAAAACCGTGGTTTGATAAATCTTGTTTTGAACTTAAAAAGGAGGTACTACGACTTGGAAAATTGGTGTCTAAATTTCTTTTTGATCCTTTTCTACGTGGAAGATTTTTTGTGGTAAAGAGAGTTTTCAAAAAGATGTTCAAATCAAAGAAGAAAATATTTAAGGAATCGTTGCTCCAGAAGATTGCCAATTTTGAGTGGAAAAACCCTAAGGAATATTGGCAAATGGTAAATGATCTAAGACAAAAATCAGCTAGTAAAACAACAGATGCAGTAGACGTAGATGAATGGTTTCATTATTTCAAAAAACTATCTTCGATCACTGACACCTCAAAAAGTGAGTTTGAGAAGTTGGTTGATTTTAACGTATCCAGGACGGCTGATTTGGCGAAATTAAATG
>JAOXRY010000247.1 GCA_025800305.1 Campylobacterales bacterium
AACAGAAAAAAACATTACAGAATTGGTAGTTCAAAATAGTAAAAATAGTGTTGAACAAATAAAACTTACAAGAACTTATTATTTAGATTTTGTTGTCAATGATGTAAAGAAAAACAATCCTCATATGAAATTTTTAGTGGATCATATAAATGATGAAAAAGCCTTACCTCTTCCTGCAACATTAATCCATGATTTAGGAGAAATTTATAGCAAAGATAGCGGTATAAAGTTTAGAACTTATAGTAATTTTCCTTTTAAAAATAGAGAAGATAGAGTTCTATCAAAAAAAGATAAGGAAGTATTACAAAAGGTTGAATCCAATGATGGTGTTGTAGTCTTAAAAGATAAAATAGAGAACAAACCTGTACTTAAAGTTGCTATTGCAGATTATATGAGTGAAGTATCTTGTGTAAAGTGTCATAATACTCACCCGAATAAAACATGGGATTCAAAGCGATGGAAAGTAGGTGATATAAGAGGTGTCATTGAAATTATTACACCTTTAGAAGAGCCAATTACACGAAACAAACAAATGAGAAATATCATTTTGGCATTTCTTTCATCTTTATTTTTACTTTTGATTGTATATTACTCATATATGCTTGTAAAAAGAGAAGATGAACTTCTTAAGATAAATGAGCTTTTAGATAAAAAAGTAAAAGAAGAGATAGAGAAAAATAGAGAAAAAGAGCAAATCCTAGTTCAAAAAGCAAAACTAAGTTCCATGGGAGAGATGATAAATAGTATTGCCCACCAGTGGAG
>JAOXRY010000169.1 GCA_025800305.1 Campylobacterales bacterium
TACCAAGAATAAGTCATTGTCAACCGGTCAATGGCAAGGAAGTGTTTCTTTTCAGGATTGAGTTTTAGAGAAGGATTAAACTTTATCAAGAAATTATCTGGTCTATTTTCACCAGTTTTTTCTCTTTTTATTGAAGAAATATGTATAGCTCTTTCCATTATTTTATCTTAACAATATATATTTTTTCAAAAGATCATTTAATGTTTTTTTAGAGATGACTTTGAGTTGATAAAGAAGATGAGCGATTTGTGAGACCTCTTGCTTTACTCCATTGTTTCCAGCAAAGATAGATCCAGCGAGTAATTCAAGTCTGTTGACTAGTTGTTGAGGGTTGTTGAAGTGGATAATACCTTGTCCTGTCTTTTTTGCAATATTTTCAAGTTTGTTCATGTTATTTACATATTCACCAAGAACATTATAATAAGAAATTTGTGTCAATGTGTCAGCACGAGGATTTTTATTTCGAGGATAAGCTTTATTCACTCCTCCTATTGTGGTGAATTCAGCTTTATTACTTAACATAACGTGATATTTTTCGAGTAATTCTTCAGATTTTTTTTGGAAATCTTTTATTGTTACAAGACTTTCTTTTCTGATAAGACTTGGGTAGGGAAGATCTTTCTCTTTTAATATTTTGGCAGCCATGGCATTATTTAGACCGCTATCTAAATCTGTATCATCAAATGATATACTTTTTTTTATGGTTCTTGTTTTTCATCAGATTTTTCTTCTGAAGTTTTTTGTAATCTTTTAATCTTTTTTTTTTAGCTTTTTAATACTATCTTCTTCTTCTTTGATTTTTTCAAGGTAATATTCAGC
>JAOXRY010000268.1 GCA_025800305.1 Campylobacterales bacterium
TTAAGCAAACATTTGATAAGTCTGTTTAATAAATCCTCTTAAAGCAGACTCATCTCTTGTCTGGAAGTTATCATTACTGTTATAAGCGTTTTCTTGACCGTAGTCTCTGTCGTATAGTGACATAATAAATCTCCTTTTGAAAAATTTAGATATTATATCTTAAATTATATTTTAAAGTCAAAACTAGGACTAAAAAACTCTGAATTGATTGGATCTTGTCATGGAAAACCTTTACGCCCCTTGGAGAACAGATTATATAACTGGAGAGAAAATAGAAGGTTGTGTTTTTTGTCACATCTCAAAAAACAAAGAACTTGATAAAAAACATCATGTCCTTTATAGAGATGAGATCTGCTTTGTAGTAATGAATAAATATCCTTATACTCCTGGTCATTTTATGATTATTCCCCATGAACATACAGACAGTTTGGAAAATTTAAATTCAGAATATTGGCTTCATATCTCAACACTTGCTCAAAAAGGAGTGAGACTTTTAAAAGAAGGCTTTAAATCACAAGGTGTAAATTTAGGCATGAATCTTGGAGTTTGTGGAGGAGCTGGAATTGCTGAACACATACATCTTCACTTAGTTCCAAGGTTTCCTAGAGATACAAATTTTATTACAGCTATAGGAGATAGTAGAGTGTATTCAACAGATTTTGAGAGGATTTATAAAGAAATTTTAGAGTTGTCTAAGGACTATTTCTAGCCCTTCAATTGTTCCAGTCTATCTCTCTTACTTCCAATAGAAGTGATCTGAATACCGAAGTTTCCATCAACGATTACAACTTCACCTTCGGCAATTTTCTTATTATCAACTAATATATCAAGTGGTTCATTGGCTAATTGGTCAAGTTCAACAATTGAACCAATATCCATACCAATAACATCTCTTAAAAGCATTTTCTTCTGACCAATTCTAACTCTTAATGTCAGCTTTACATCCATAAGAAGTGAGATATTTCTCATCTCTTCACTGGAAACATCATTTGCTACAGGAGCACCACCCATTGCAGCAGCAGGAACACCACCGCCACCTATAGAAGGCATTCCACTTCCTGTAGCTTCTATTCCACCTTCTTCTTCCTCTTCACCACTGTTTCCAGGATTTTCAACTCCATTGACAAAACCGCTGTCAAAACAGAACATCATCACATTTTCTACAGCATTTATTCTAAAATCAAAAGTAGCCATTTGACTAAAGTCACTGGTATCAACTTCTCCATCTGAAATAAAACTGGCATCATCGACGGTGAAGTTTAGTTTTGGAAGATCTTTTTGTGAATTTAATACGTTTGAGATAGAGCCGACGATATTAGAGATAACTTCTTTGATAGCATCAATATCATCCTCTTCCATCTCCTCTCTTGATTCCCCTTCACCACCAAGCATCATATCTGAAAGTGCAGTTGCCAGTGATGGTGGAACTAAAACAGAAACATTAGCATCAAAATCACCACTTACCCCTACATCAAGTTTTGTCATAGGAGCTGGTGACGAAGACCCATCACCAAGATCTGATGTTCCTTGAATATCAACTTCTGGTTCAACACCAATAAGACCATTGATAGTTGCGCTAATTTCACCTTTTAATAATTCTATAAAATCATTCATCATGTTTCGCCTTCACCTTTAAACGCTTGGATCTTCTGTTGTCTCTCTGATTCTAGATCTTTTAACATACCTTTAACATCATCATGTTCAGTATGTATAACTTCTTTAACTTTTACAGTTTTTCTAAATCTATGAAGACCAAGATTCCCAATAAATTTATCTCTTCCATCAATACATAAAACAACTGTATCATCTGCTGGTCTGTCTAGAATAATTATATCATCTTTCTTGATGTTCAGTAGTTCAGCCAGTGTCAGGTAAGCATCACCAACAATAGCTTCTACACCAACATTAGCACCACCAAGTAGTGCTTTAAGTTCTCTATTTCTACTTTTTTTAGAACTTTGTTCACTAACAAGAATATCTCTTGTCGCAAGTTTCGATAGAATTGGTTCAAGGGCGATAACTGGATAGCAGATATTCATCATACCACTGGTGTGCCCAATGATAATTTCCATAACAACCATAACAACAATCTCATTTTGTGCAACAATCTGGATTACGTTTGGACTTGATTCTCTTGCTTCTACTACAGGGAAGATCTCAGATACTTGTGCCCAAGCATCTTTTAAGTTCCCCATGATAACTCTTAAAATTGTATCAAGAAGATTAAACTCAATATCTGTAAAGTCTCTATTTGAATCGTATGCTTCACCTTTACCACCAAGAAGTCTATCAATCATAGGAAATGCAATAGAAGGGTTAATTTCTAGTACACCATTTCCTTCAAGAGGTTTTACTGAGAAAACGTTAAATGATGTAGGACTTGGAAGTGACATAAGGAATTCACCATAAGTCATCTGGTCAACAGAGTGAAGTTGGATTTCAACAATAGATCTCATTGTTGATGAAATTTGAGAGGAAAGTGTTCTAACCATCTTATCGTGGATAGACCTAAATGTTCTTAACTGTTCTTTTGAGACCCTGTTTGGTCTTTTAAAGTCATATAGAGTTACGTGTCTTTGGTCTTCTTGTTTGGAGGATCCACCGCCTCCACCACCATCATCACTACCAACGTCATCCTCTTCAATATCGTCATCATCGACGGCATCTAAGAGGGCATCAATCTCATCTTGACTTAGAATATCAGCCATTTAACTACCTAACTACCTGTTCTCTAATTTTTCTTGTAATAGATTTAATAATTTGAGAGATTCTTGATTCTGTAATATTTAATACTTGACTAATCTCTTTTAAGTTTAACTCTTCAAAGAAATAAAGTTGGATAATCATCTGTTCACGTTCTGGCATTTTGTCTAATATATCTCTAATAATATCTACTAACTCTTCTTGTTCAATAGATGATTCTGTATCATCATCACCAAAAAACTGCATCTGATCATCAATTGACATTAATCCATAAGTATCAGCAGCACCTCTTGCTTTTTGAATTTTAGCTACATCTTCATCAAGCTCTTTTGCAAGCCACTCATCTGTTGGTTCTTCACTGTGATCACTCATATAGATCATAACAGCTTTTTCAACATCTTTTATTAGTTTTCTATCGGTTCTACTAACTGTATCAAGACTTCTTAAAAAGTCTAGCATGGAGCCATAAACTCTTTTTTTAGCATATCCCCAAAAAGAGTCATTTAAACTAGCGTCATATCTTCTTGCTAGTTTGATTAACTCTTCTGCTCCAATTGAGATAAGATCTGTAGCATCAATACTTGATGGAAGTCTCTCTTTTAATCTATAGGACATAGCTTTTACAGCAGGTAAATATTTAACTGCTAGGTCATTTTGTGAGTCTAGTGAATTTTGTTCATAAGCCGCTTTTGCTGCTGCATTAGCCATTTTGCCATACCCCCTGTCCTTTTTCTGGATCAATCTCTTCTACTTCTTCCTCTTCAAAACCGCCATCTCTATATAGCTCTTCTTCTAAGTCTCTAATATATCTTTGTGAATCTCTTAGGAATGATTCTCTTTTTTCAATTTGATTAATTGCTTTAGCAAGTTGTAAGTCGTATAGATCTTGATTAAGAGTATATGCAGTTTTTAACTCTGAAACTTTAATAAAGTATCCACTGGCAGCAAGACTGATTATATAAAAAATTACAGTGATAGCAATAGTGCTCCAAACCATTTGAATTGCTTCAATATTCGAAAGAATAGAAAAAATTAGCCCTATAAAAAAGCCACAGACTGTTAAAAAATAAATAAAATTCTCTGTTCTAACCATACTAGCACTTTCAAGACAAGCTTTTTACTTGACTGTTAAAATTTTGCTAGAAGTCTCCTAAAAAATTTAGTAAAACCCCGCTCCTCACCTTGAAGCATATTTTGTTCCAAATTAAAGATAATATTCTTAGCTATACTCTCCAACTGAATTGACGGAGTTATTAATGGGTGTTCTTTTGTAAATAGTTCTCTTTTTCTAATACACTTTTCAACATCTGTATTCTTTTCAATAGCACCTACTATATGAAGGTTAGCATTATCTATATTTTTACTTGCTACCAAAGAGATCTTTTGAAAAACAGACTCTGCTTCTTTTTCATTTTTTGATTGGTTGATTATCATCCCAAGCTTCTCTTTTTTTGTATGTAGAATTTTAATTAAAGCATATGCATCAGTTATGGCACTTGGCTCTGGGACAGTAACTATAATTATTTCATCAGAAGCGTTACAAAAATTTTGCACACTTTCACCAATTCCAGCTCCAGTATCAACAATAACAAAGTCAAATTCATTGAGAATTTCAGTTTCTGAAAAGAAGTTTTCCAAAGAGATAGTGTCATTATATTTTAAGATCTCCTCCCCACTGGCTCCTGGAATGAGATAGAGATTATCTTCTACATGGGTTAGAGTCTCATCAAAAGAGATCTTCCCTTGAAGTACATCTAAGATATTATGTTCTGTTTTAATTCCTAAAGCTACATCAAGGTTAGCCAGACCAATATCAGCGTCAAACAGAGCTACTTTATAGCCCATTTTACTAAGTGTGTAACCAAGGTTAATACTTAGTGTAGTTTTGCCAACACCACCTTTACCACTGGCTATAGCAATAAAACGTGTATCTTGTTCGTTTTCATTTTGCTTTATCAGTTCGGTGAGTTTATGGGCTTGATTTTTCATAGTATTTTTCTATTCAGCTTTACTAAAGCCCTCTAAAATACATTTAACAAAATAATCACCATCTGCTGGTTTGATATCATCAGGAACCTCTTGTCCTACAGAGAAGTAGCTTAGTGGTTTTTTAGTCTCATAGACAAGACTAAACAGATTTCCAAAGGTTGAACTTTCATCAAATTTTGTTGCGATTACAGAGTCAATATTCAAGTGAGAGAAGTTTTTATAAATCTCTCTTAGATCTGTAAGTTTAGTTGTTGAAGATAGAACCAGTTTTACATCAATAGTTGTATGGTTTTGAGCATCTAAAAAGCTTTTTAGTTTAGCAAGTTTTTCTCCATCGTGTTGAGAGCAACCAGCTGTATCGATTAGGATATAGTCACAGTGTTTTAGGCTACTAATAGCAGCAGCAAAATCACCTGGATCTGACACTTGTTCTATTGGAAGCTTCATTGTCTTTGCATAAAACATCACATGCTCTACCGCTCCAATTCTATAAGTATCTAAAGTAATGATTCCTACTTTATAGTTTTCTTTAATTGCGAATTTTGCTGCTAATTTTGCAAGAGTTGTTGTTTTCCCAACTCCTGTTGGTCCAACTAGCATATAGATCTTTTTGTTAGGTTTTGTTAGTTTGAACTCTGTTCTAATTGGAGTCATTCTTTTTAGAAGAACTTTAAAATAGTTTTTAATAGTTTCACTACTGTCTCTCATTTTTAGAGGCATATGCTTAAGTGTAAGAGTCATGATTTCATTGAGATGTTCATTACTCATCCCACTCTCTTTGGTGATTCTAAAAATCTCTGCAAATTCAGGTGGAATAACGATTCCATCTCTATTATCACTGGAGTTGTCCCAAAGAGTATTTTGGATAAGTTTTACTTTATCCATAAGAGTTGTGACAGCATTTTTTATATTTCTGATATCTGGAAGATCTCCAACTCCTAACTGGGAAACATCTTCTTGGTGAATTGATGGAGTCTCTCTTTTTGGTTGTTGGGTAGTTGTAGGTTTTGAAAATTGTTGTACCGGTTCTTCTGTTGGTTCAAATCCACCAAGTTTTGTTATTTCACTTACTTGTTTAACCGCTTCCGACAGTTGTAAAACAACATCTTCATTGGCTTTTGGAGGTTGAATTTTTCTTTGAATCGCTGTTTCATCAACTAAAACAACAACTTCAAAAACACCTGAACGTAGAGGAGTCTTTTTTATTACCTCTTTTGAAGAGATTATTGATATATCATCACCATATTTTGCTTTTGCTTTTGCTAAAGCTTCTGCAGAAGTTTCCCCAGTAAAGGTCTCTTTTGTCACCTATTCCTCCCTATATAAACCCCAAAATAATTTTATAAATAGCAAAGAGGAACTAGTACACTACTTCTTTCACTCCAAGCAATATGCGGAATTATTAATTTGTCATTATATACTTTTTTGTTTTCAAAAAAGATAATATCGATATCAAGGGTTCTAGGAGCGTCTTTGAAAGATCTTTTTCTTCCAAATTTTTTCTCTATGTAGTTCACTTTTTTTAAAAGTTTTTCTGGATTCAGATTGGTTTTTACAACTAAAAGAGCATTTTTAAAATCATCTTGATATAAAAATCCAAAAGGAGGGTTAATTAAGATAGGTGAAGTCTTGATTAGATCTAGATCTAGATCTTTTTCAAGATATTTGGAAAGTTTTTTAAAAAGAGAAATAGTGTTTCCAACATTTCCGCCAATTCCAAGTAAAACTCTATAAGACTTTTTTGATTCTTTGTATTTTCTAGGGAAAAAAGAGTTTTTTATTAAAGTATTTTTATCATCTAGTTTTTTTCTCAAGATTTCTACTTTTACTTTCTTGTTCCAAAAGTATCATTTAAAAAACCCTCTTGTTTATTTTGTGTTTCTTCTGGATCTCCACCTTTTTGTTTAAATTTTTCATGGGCATGGTTAAAAAACTGAAATGGACCAGATTTTCTATTGTTATTATAGTTGTCAATTTCATTGGAAAAAAAGTCTTGTAAAAATAGAGTTCCCATGATAACAGAAAGTATAATGGCAAGACCTATAATTATGTGTCTTACATAAGCATATTTACCTTTTTCTTGTGCCTCTTTTTTTTCTTCTTCTTTTTGTATCTGCTCTTGGGTTTTATATTGAATTATAGTTTGTGGAAAATCAGCTCTAATATAACCAGTGCCACTTCTTCCTCCACTAGCTTTATAGTACTCTTTTTCTTGGCCTAATGCTCTCATCATAATCTCAATATTATGATCTAGACCAAAAAGTCTTCCATAATTTTCTGCTGTTGCTTTCCAATCAAGGTTTTTGGTTTCAGTATTATGTTTTAGACTATTAACATAGGATAATTTAATGATACTACTGGCTTTTTTCTTGAAAAAAGGAATGTGGAAAAACTCTCTTAAAATTTTAAGAATCTCTTTTGTATTTCCAGTTTCGATGTGTTTGTAACAAAGAGCCTCTTTATCAAGATATTTTTTATAGTCAATTTGAAACTCTTTTAAGAGAGTTACATCATTGGATTCATCAGCAATATTATAAGCCAAAGAGATCTCATTTTTTTTCATGTAGTCAAGAAACTTTACCTTCTCTTTAACCTCATTAAGATGTTTTTGTGCTAGTTTTTTATAGGGTTTGAACTCTCCTAGTTTTTTTCCATAGAGAATTCTCTCTTTTAAGTTGTCCTCTTTCTCTGCTTGGAGCATTTTTTCTTTTAGAGATTCTGTGATTTTTTCTAATGTTAAAAATTCAGGTGTCTCTTTTAAAACAGGAGCTCTACCAACAATAGAATAATATTCATCAAAGTTTTTTAATTGGTACTCTTTTTGGCTGTCAATAAACATTTTTGGAATATTAATCAAAGTACTAATAATATGTTTTTTCTCTTCAACTTCATAAAAAGGTTTAAAGGTTTCTATAGCCTTATCTTTTAATGAGTCTTTTATCTGTTTGAAAGCTTTTTCATAAGTGATTTTCCATTGGTTTTCTACAAGTTGAAATCTTTTGGTTCTTTTAAAATGAGGATATTGCTCTGCCAACTGATAAAAAGTGACATAGTCTTTTGTTTCATAGCTTAGATCAAATTTTGTTGGGATATCTTGTTTATCGATATAAATATTAAACACCTTATTTTTATATTCATCGTGTAAAAAAGGTAGAGTAATTTTTTTAGCTTGGTCTATCTTATCATCTATAATAAGATCTAACGCTTCTGGAAAAACGGTTTCATTCCATATATCGTCTAACTCTTTCTCTATATCTGAAAATAGTGTTAAAAAAATATTCTCTTTGAGAAGTTTTGAAACTGTTGAGAAATTTTTATTTTTTATGTGGTTTTTTACCAGTTGATGAAGAGTTCCAAGGGTGAAAACTTCTACTTTATTATCTTCATACATAAAAAGAAGAGTATCCTCTATCCATTGAATATTAATAATACTAGATGTTTGAGTTTTTTTACTGAATAAGATCTTATTAATTTCAAGGAAAATAACCGTTAAAGTTCCATCGTAACTTCCAATTATTCCATACTCTTTATCAGGTGTAATTGCTATAGATGTACCACCTTTTATATTGTTATTGCGATAGCTTTTTACTTCTTGTGATTTTATATCTATTATTGATGTGTAGCCACTTTCATCAAAACAAAAAATTGTGTTGTCATCTATAAATTTACTATGAAAAGTAGGAGCTTTAGTTAAAATTGTTCCAATGGTTTTGTTTGTATTAATATCATGAACAACTGTTTTGTTACGTTCACAGTTAATAATTAACCTGTTGGAAGTCTCACTAAAACAAAGGGCAATAATTTTTCCAAAGTGAAAGGAAATAGTTTGATAAAGAGTACCATCAACCAAAAAGATAGAAACACTGCCATCTTCATAGCCAACAGCGATGAATTTTCCATCACTGGAAGGGGCTACTGATGTGATATTTTCCTTAATCCAAAAAAACTCTTTAAAAGATTTTGTTTTTACTGTAAAAGTATAGAGTTTTTCATTTTGTTGAAACAGTAAAGACCCATTTTTCAAAAGTTGTTGGTAAGTGTAATTACCTTTGTCTTTGATTACTTTGTAGTCTTGTTCTTTTTCAAAATCTAAAGAGTATTTATGAAGATGAACTTTTTCATCTAAGAAAAAAAGATGATCTTTAAATTTTTTAACATCAATAATTTTATTATTAAATTCTAGTTGAATATTATTTGACATCTTTCTACTTTTTATATTTGCTATTTTTTATATGAAAACCTTAGGTTCACATTGTATAATTCGGCTTTTAAAGGAACGATATGAAATTTACACTGCAAAAAACAAGCCAAAATGCAAGGGCAGGGGAGATTGTTACTGAACATAGCACAATTAAGACTCCTGTATTTATGCCTGTAGGAACAGTTGGTAGTGTAAAAGCTCTTGACGCAGTAGACTTGCAAACACATATAAAACCAGAAATTATCTTAGCCAATAGCTATCACATGTATTTAAGACCAGGAGCAGATATAGTTGCTAAAAATGGTGGTCTTCACAACTTTACAAAGTTTCCAAAAAGTTTTTTAACAGATAGTGGAGGTTTTCAAGCTTTTAGTCTAAGTGATAATGTAAAAATAAAAGATGAAGGAATTGAGTTTCGAAGTCATATTGATGGAAGTAAACACTTTTTTTCTCCTAAAAATGTAATAGATATTCAACACAACTTAGGTAGTGACATTATGATGGTTATTGATGATGTTCCAGCACTTCCTGCAACTGATAAAAGAATCAAAGAATCCCTTGTAAGAACAACAAGATGGGCGAAAGAGTCACTGGAATATCACAGATCTAGACAGAAAGAGGGAGTAGGGACTTGGCAGAATCTTTTTGCCATTGTTCAAGGTGGAACAAATCAAGAGTATAGAACAATGTCAGCAAAAGATCTAACAAGTATTGAAGTAGATGGTAAAAGTTTCGATGGTTTTGCTATTGGAGGACTTAGTGTTGGTGAACCAAATGAGGAGATGTACTCAACCTTAGACTATACAACACCACTTCTTCCAACTGATAAGCCAAGATATTTAATGGGTGTTGGAACTCCTACAGATTTGGTTGAGGGGATTGATAGAGGCGTTGATATGTTTGACTGTGTTATGCCTACTAGAAATGCTAGAAATGGAACTTTATTTACAATATTTGGAAGAGTGAACATCAAAAATAAAAAATGGCACTTGGAACAAGGAGCAATAGATCCTAAATGTGGTTGTTATACTTGTCAAAACTATTCTGCAGCTTATGTTCACCACCTTTATAAAGCTTCTGAGATCTCTTACTTTAGACTGGCTTCTATCCACAACCTCTACTACTATTTAGATCTAATGAGTAAATCTAGAGAGGCTATTTTAGAAGATAGATGGGAAGAGTTTAAAAAAGAGTTTTATACAAATATAGAAAATTAGTTTTTTAAAACTTGTATTGGGCTCCTAAATAGTAAGATCTTCCTACTTGGTATCCATTGGAGACAGCTCGTTCGTTGAGTATTTGATTAAAGAGGTTTTCAATTTCAATAAATGTGATTACTTTTTGATTATCCAAACTAGTTGTAAGCGCTAGTTTAACATCAAGGGTGTGACGTTCTTTATGTTTTATTGTTTCATACATAGATATTAGATGGTTCAATTTCTGACAAAATAACTATTGCGCAATTATCTAAAAAAGCGACGATAAATGAATTTAAACTAAAAAAGGGGTTTAAAAAAATATTTAATAATACTATTTATGGCTATCTTTAAGATATACGATTAAAAAAATCTATTGAATTGTTAAAAAACAAGGAACTTTCGATAAAAGAAGTCGCATCTAATGTAGGTTATACAAATCAAGCTAGTTTTACATCTGCTTTTACAAAAAAATTTGGTTTTCTGCCTAAAGAACTTATTAAAATTTCAGACTAAATTAAAAGTAAGGCTATCCCTAAGGAGAGAATAAACATAAGGCTTCCATATTCTAATACCATGATGACAGTTGTATTTTGAGTTGCTGTTTGTCTGACCTTAATACTAATCATTGACATAAAGAATATAATAAAACTCATTCCAAGGCTCATAAACAGAGCTGAAATAAATCCTACAGTATAGATTCCTAAACTCATTGTGAAAATAAAGATTGTGATTGTACCTGGACAAGGAACAATTCCAGCACTTAGAATTACTCCAAGATCTGTAGATGTTGTTTGACAGCTACCACAACCGCAACTGTGACTATGATTTTGAATTGGTTGAAGTGTGAACTCACTGTTTTTTTCAGCTTTTGTGAAACTTGATGGTTTTATTTTTTTAGGCTGTTGTATGAACTTTTTGTAAATAAGATAGACAGCAATTCCAATTATGACTAAAGCACTTACTTTTGTTGCTACCTCTTCAATATCAGTAAAATATTTTGATAAGTAGGTATTAAGAATATAGTAGATTACAAATGTTAGCAAAAATGCTGAAAAAGTATGAACTACAGCAATAAGTAAAGAGATATTAAAAGCTTTAAAATATGATTTATCTGATGTTAGAAAATATGCGCTTACTAGGCTTTTCCCATGTCCTGGACCAATTGCATGGATAATCCCATAGAAGAAAGAGAAGAAAAGTAACCACAAATAAGAAGTAATTGAATTATTCTCTTTTATATCTGTTAATATAACTGTCATCCTCTCTTTTATCTTATCAAGAACTTTGCCAACATATCCTAAGATTGTTAGATCTTCAGGTTGTTTCTCAACTTTTTTTTCTGGTAGAGGAACTACATTTTGTTTTTTTTGTGTAGGGATAGGTTTTTGTACGTTTTGAGGTTTTATTTTTGGAATGTAGTTATAAAAATAAGAACGAGCCGTTTCAAATTCAATATTGAAAACTTCAGGTTTTATTGTGTTTGTAAAGTTTACTTTTCTAATAGTGTAGTCAAAATAGAGACCTTTATCAAATATCTTAATTTCTAAGCCAGTATCTTTCTTGATATTATATTTTCCTGTGGCTATGTATTTGAAATACATTTTTTTGTTTTGATAAACAACTCTTGGATAGGATATCTCTAAAGGAATTATAGAGGCTTTTTCAAAGTCTTGCTCTTTTTGAGCCTCTTTTATAAAAGTTATGTAGCTATCATCTTTTATGTAGTCAACAATACTTTTATTAACTCCATCTAACTCTTCTGGTTCAAAGTATTGATTTTTATTTTTATCAAATGGAATCAATGTTTCTTGAGTAAAGCCTTCATCAAATTCCCAGCTTATTTGGAACTCTGTTTTTTCTTTTTGTTGAAATACATCAATATAAACATCTACTTTGGGAGTTTGTAAAGTACAAATAGTACATGAAAATAAAAAGCTATAAGCTAGCAGAAATATAAATAAAGATCTTAAAATCATCTTTTTTCAAATCCCTTAGATATAGTTAAAAATCCAAATAACGAAAGAGCTGAAACTAAAATAATAGAAGCTCCAGAGGTTATATCGTAGGTGTATGATATCCAAAGACCTATAATTGTAAAAATTGAAGCTAATAATCCTGATAATAACATCATTTTATAAAGAGAGTTGGAAAGCTTTTCCCCTATATAGATAGGAATTGTTAAAAGAGCAATCACTAAAATAAGTCCTACAACTTTAATCGCAATTACGATAGTTAAAGCAGAGAGAACTAGAATAATTGTAAAAAAAAGTTTTACATTGATTCCTCTAAGACTTGCATATTCACTGTCATAAGAGACCGCCAAAATATCTCTATACCAGAAAGTAACAATAAAAATTATTGTTCCAAGTAAAAAACCCATAAACCAAAGATCTTCATGTGTAACAGCTAAGATAGATCCAAATAGATAGCTCATAAGATCTACATTGTATCCAGGAGTTAGATCTACAAATATAATACCAATTGCCATTCCAACAGCCCAAATTAAGCCTATAAAAGTATCTATTCGGTTTCTTTGATTGAGAGTAACATATGCCATGATTAGAGCTGATAAGACAGCAAAAAAAGAAGTTCCTAAGATAAATGGTAAACCAAAATAAAGAGCGATACCAATCCCTCCATAAGAAGCATGGGCAATTCCTCCTGCAAGAAAAACCATTCTATTAACAACAATCAAGCTTCCAATAATACCAGCTGCAAAACTAACAAGTAAACCTGCAATAAGAGCATTTTGAACAAATGTAAAAGAGAGGGCTTCTAACATTTACATCCTCCTAGCATCTGAAGAAGTTCAACTTCACAAAAGTGACCATCTTTTGTTTCAAAATCTTTTTTCGTTCCACAAAGATCATGGTTAGATATAGTTTTGTTTATGTAGGCCACTTTTGTTGCGTATCCAAGAATAACAGAGATGTCATGGCTTACAACAACTACAGTAATTTGTTTATTAAGATCTTTTATTAAGTTATATATTTGTTGTTGTCCTTCTACATCGATACTTGATGTTGGTTCATCTAAGATTAGAACTTTTGGATGGGCACATAAGGCTCTAGCAATCATTACTCTTTGCCTTTGACCTCCTGAAAGAGAACCTATTTTTTTGTTTTCATAATCTTCCATACCAACTTGTTGTAAAGCACCTCTTGCACACATCATCTCATCTTTTGAGTACCCAATAAGTGGTCGTTTGTGTCCAAAGTGACCCATTAGGACAACTTCTAAAACTGTAATTGGAAAATCTATGTTTATATTTGTATTTTGTGGTACGTAGCCAATTTTTGAAAAGCTCTCTTGTACAGGAGCATCAAATAAGGAGATTTGACCTTCATTGGGAGTAAGAACTCCTAAAAGAAGTTTTAAAAGAGTGCTTTTCCCACCACCATTTGGTCCAATGATGGCGAGAAAATCTTTTTTTTCAACAGTCAAGTTGATTCTTTCTAAGACAAGATCTTTATCGTATTTAAAGCTGAGATCTTTTACAGAAATAATTTTATCTATTTACTTTTCCTTGCTATTGCATTTGCTAATTTTAAAAGATTTTTCGACCATTTAGGATTTAGTGGAGATGTTTTAACCACTTTAATTCCTAACTCTTTGGCAATTATTTTAGCACTTTTATCTGAGAATTCAGGTTGGGTGAAAATTCCATCAACTTTCTCCTCTTTTGCCTCTTCAATTAGGTGTGCTAACTCTTTTGGTTTTGGCTCTTTTCCTTCTACCTCTACAGGTACTTGAATTAAGTTATAATCTCTTGCAAAATAGCCCCATGCTGGATGAAAAACGATGAACTTACTATCTTTGCTATTTTTTAAAATCTCTTTTAGTTTTTTATCAGTTTCATCAATTTCTTTCAAAAAACTATCTAGATTCTTTTTATAAAAATCTTTATTATTGGGATCTCTTTTGGCTAAAGCTCTATAGATGTTTGTACTTAAGATCTTTACATTTTTTGGAGAAGTCCAGATATGTGGATCTTTACCACCTTCATCATGATCATGGTGTCCGTGATCGTGGTCATGATCATGGTTTCCACTGAAGAACTCTAAAATAGAAGAGAAAAAGCCATGGTTTTCATGGTCATGATGTTCTTCATGTTCATGGTGACTATCACTTTTTTCTTCATCGTGGTGATGAGAATGTTTCTCCATTTTAATCTTTTCAATTCCCTCATCTAAATGGATCATTTTCATTGATTTATTTTGCTGTTGAAATCTTTCTAACCATGCGTGTTCAAACTCAATACCAATTGCAAAATAGATATCTGCATTTGATATATCCTTCATTTGAGAAGGTTTTGGTTCATAAGAGTGTGGAGAGTTTCCAGGTTTTACCATTAAAGAAACATTTACTTTATCTTTACCAATTTTTTCGACAAAAGTTTTCTGAGGAAGAATACTTACCACTGCGTTTACATTACCAAAAGCTACTGTTGCCAGTAGTAAAAATGAGAATATTTTTTTTAAAACTCCATTTTGTTTCATTGTGTTTTCCTTAATATTGCGACTAGGTCGCATTTTTCTAAGAATATTAAGAGAATAGAGCTTAAATGCAACTTAGTTGCATTGGAATTTTGAGGAAGTAATCACTATAATATGAAAAACCCACAATTATGAAAGTTAGTGCCATTGAGTGTAGAAAAAATAATTGAAGAGAAAAATCTAAAGCTTACAACAGCAAGAAAAGAACTTTTGGAACTTTTTTCAAAAGCAACAACCCCTCTATCTTATGAAGATTTAAAAAATAGCCTTACTATGGATAAGGCAACTTTTTATAGAAACATTTCCAAGTTTGAAGAAGAGGGGATAGTAGATAGTTTTGAGTCCAATGACAAAAAAAGATATTTTGAACTAAAAAAAGCCTGTCACGGACACTTTCTGTGTGTTAAGTGTAATAAGGTTGAGTGTATTAACCAACCGTTAAATATCTCTCTTGGTGACTGTCAAATTGATAGTGTAATGGTTAAAGGTATTTGTAAGGAGTGTATAGGATGATTTTTGGAAAGATTGATTATATAAACTTGCTTCCTTTTTTAGTTTTTATGAAAAAGAATTTGAAAAACTCTAGCCAAAGGATGAGTTTTTTCAATAAAAAAGGTGTTCCTTCAAAAATAAATAAAGATCTAGCAGGAAGAAGAATTGATGCAGCTTTTATCTCTAGTATCAGATCTCAAGGAAGAGATTGTATAGATCTAGGGATAGTGGCTCAGAAAAATGTTAATAGTGTTCTTGTGATTCCTGGAGATGAGAAAATTCCAGATCCTGCTTCTGAAACTTCCAATGCTTTAGCTGATATCTTAGGATATAAAGGTGAGGTGATTATTGGGGATAGAGCATTAAAAGCATTTTATGAGTATGAAAATGACGAAATTGTAGATCTAGCACAAGAGTGGAACAAAAAATATAATTTACCTTTTGTTTTTGCCCGTCTTTGTGTAAATAAACATTGCAAATATGTAAAAAAGTTACAAAAAAAATTTTTAAAACAGAAAATTAAGATACCAATGTACATTCTTACGGCAAAATCAAAGATAAGTAAAATTGATAAAATGATAATTTTGGAATATTTAGAGCTAATCAGCTATGAATTAGGAAAAAAGGAGAAAAAATCCCTACAAATTTTTTTAAAATCTGCTAGAATATCACAATTTAAAAAGTAAAAAATTAGGAATTTTGTGATGAATAGTTTTCGAGTAGCAATAGTGGATGATAGTGCCACAATGAGAATGATTATTAAAAAAACACTTGTTACTCAATATAGTGATGATGTAGAAGTTTTTGAATTGGAAAACGGAAAAAAATTCATAGAACAAGTAGATAAAATAAAACCAGATATTGTCCTTCTTGATTGGAATATGCCTGAAATGGATGGTTTTGAAACTCTTAAAATATTAAAAGAAGAAGAGGAGTATCAAGAAACAATCGTCATTATGATCACATCTGATAGCAGAAAAGAAAAAGTCAAGTTAGCAACAAAAGAGGGATTAAGTGGTTATATTATTAAACCTTTTGATAGAAAAAGGTTTTTAGACATGATGGAGAAAGTAGTTGAACATTTAAATAGTAAATAGTTTATATTTCTCTTATAAGATATCTTTCATGATTTAGCACTTGTCGATAATAAGTGCTAAGTTGTTATAATTCTCCCAATAAAAATAAAACACAACATAATAGGATAAAAATTGTCTGAAGATTTTGATTATTACGAAATTTTAAGCGTTAATAAAAACGCTAGTCAAGATGAACTAAAAAAAGCATATAGAAAAATGGCGATGAAGTATCACCCTGATAAAAATCAAGGAGACGCTGAAGCTGAAGTGATGTTTAAAAAAGTCAATGAGGCTTATCAGGTCCTTAGCGACGAAGAGAAACGTGGAATATATGACAGATATGGTAAAGCTGGACTTGAAGGTGGCATGGGCGGAGGCTCTGGTGGTTTTGAAGGTTTTGGTGGCTTTGAAGATATTTTTGATTCATTCTTTGGAGGGGGAAGTAGCAGAAGAAGCAGAAAGCCAAGGGAGAGACTGGATTTAGCTGTTGATATAGTTTTAGATTTTGAAGAGGCTGTTTTTGGTTGTAAAAAAGAGGTAGATTATGCTTATTTAAAAAGTTGTAGTTCCTGTGGTGGAAATGGTGGAACTAAAGATACTTGTCCTTACTGTAAGGGACAAGGACAGGTTTATCAAAAACAAGGATTTATGACTTTCTCTCAAACTTGTCCTAAGTGTCATGGTGAAGGCTCAAGTATTAAAGATCCTTGTGATAGCTGTCATGGTGAAGGTAATATCAAAGTTGAAGATACTGTAACTGTTGATATTCCTGAGGGTATTGATAATGGACATAGATTAAGAGTTAGTGGAAAAGGAAATATAGGAAAAAGTGGAAATAGAGGAGATCTATATTTAAATATAAATGTAAGAGATGATGAAACATTTATTAGACATGATGACAATATCTATATAGAAGTTCCAATCTTCTTTACATTAGCAGCTCTTGGTGGAACTATTAAGATTCCAACTTTAAGAGGAGAAGAAGAGATTGCAATAAGACAAGGTATCAAGGACAAAGATCAAATCACTATTAAAAATATAGGTGTGAAAAATGTTCGAAGTGGATATAAAGGGGATATGATTGTTCAGGTGAAAATTGAACATCCAAAATCATATACAGCAGAGCAAAAAGATCTACTGGAAAAACTCCATGCTTCTTTTGGTGGAGACAGCCATCCTCATGAAAGTGCTTTTGATGGAATTGTTGATAGGGTTAAAGGCTGGTTTAGTTGAAACAACTAAAAAGCGTAAAAGAGCTTATAGAGTTTAGAAACAAACAGAAGAAAAAATCTGTAGGTTTTGTTCCTACAATGGGTGCTATTCATCAAGGACATACCTCTTTAATGGAGAGATCTGTTGAGGAAAATGATATTACTATTGTCTCTATTTTTGTAAATCCTACCCAGTTTTTAGAAGGTGAAGATCTTAGTAAATACCCAAGACAACTTGAAAAAGATCTTATTAAGTGTGAAGAGTCTGGTGTTGACGCAGTCTTTACTCCTTCTATTGATGATATTTATGAAAAAAATGAACCAAAAGTCGCAGCAGATCCAGTAAAAGGGTATATTCTAGAAGGTAAGAATAGACCTGGACACTTTGATGGAATGCTTACTGTTGTTTTAAAGCTTCTTAATCTTGTAAGAGCTACAAGGGCTTATTTTGGAAGAAAAGACGCACAACAACTAATTTTAATTGAAGATATGGTTAAAGCTTTTGCTTTAAAAGTGCAGATTGTTCCTTGTATTTTGGTACGAGAAAAAGATGGATTGGCCATGTCTTCTAGAAATATATATCTTTCAAAAGAGAATCGTGAACAGGCTTTGTTAATTTATAAAGCTCTTAACTATGGAAAAATGCTAATTACTGAAAATGATGAAAAGGATCCAAAAGTTGTAAAAGAGGCAATGTTAGAGATCTTAAAGCCATTGGATGTAGAGTATGTAGAATGTACAAACAGAGATCTAACGATCTCTGATTCCATTGAGATAGAAAATTCTATTGTACTTGTAGCTGCTAAGCTAGGTAACACAAGGCTAATTGATAACTTTTGGATCTAGCTTAGGCTGATTGTAATAGTTGAGACAACATATTTTGATTAGCTGTTTTATTCAAAGAAGGAACGTTTTCATTGTAGACTATAGTGCTTTTATTAATATTTAGCTGGTGAACTCCATAGTCTGTAAGAGAAAAAGTTTCCCGTTTTCCTTGATCATTAAGTCTCCAGATTTCTAAATCTCTAAAAACCTTATCATTTTGATTAAGTAAGCCATCTTTATTATCATCATATTTATGTAACCCGTCAAAACCAGTAGATGTACCATAAACAAACTCATAATTACCATTGTCAAAGAGACCTTCATAGTCTTTATCAATAGCCACAAAACAATCGTCTCGATTTGGGTCTGTATTAATAATTACATCATCTAACATTTCTTTACTATAAAGAGGTTCTTCTTTTTGTAATAAAGGTATATCAAGAATGGGGTGATTTATTGATGGCTGTTCAATGTTTGGAAGTTTTATCTCTTCCATCATATACGGTTTTGTTTCTTTTTGTCTAATGTATGGTTTGTGAGATTCTCTATAGTTATTACTTGTTGTATCCCTAAATTGTGGAAAATTACTTTCATTTTCTAAGGGAGTATAAGTTGAGTAATTATTTGAGTCTATAAAATTACGAAAATGATTATCGGCAAGAGAATTAGAGATCTTAAAATTAAAGTTAGGATTAAAGTTTCCGATGACTTCCTCTTGTCTTAATGGTGTATTGACAAACATCGGTTTTTCTAGAGTAGTTTTATTAAAAGTTTCTGTTGGATAAAAAGTCACAAAATGCATTTGAAAATTAAAATTCACTTTTTCATTATCAGCTGTGTTTATTGTTCCATTACCGTAGAAAGAGAGAATATTTGGAGTTGATGAAAGTTCTGAATTTTGATTGTTTGAAAAAACATTCTGTATTCTATTAGAAATTTCTGAAAAAACTTTTTCTTCAATTGCTTGGATAAGATCAAAAGTTTCTTTTAAAAGATCATCAAAAAGTGGAATATCGTTTGCTATTTCTGAGTTAGCTTTCCTAGATATATTTGATGAAAACAGATCATTTGTTTTTGGGTAGTTAAATAGTGACAAAGATTCTGAAACCATAACTAAATCCTTTTTCTATTGTAGTTTTGTGGTGAAATAATACAAGCAAAAAAAGTACCTTAGTTATGGTCTTTGTTGGGGGATTAACTGTTCTTAATCTCACTAAAATCCTTTATATAAAACACTTTTTCGTTATGATTTATTTAATATCCCACTACTTAAAAAAATATTTCTTTAATTTATTAGTAAAAGAAAATTATAACTTCTTAAGAGTAATTCATTATGATTCGCCCTTCAAAAATGTAGGGAAAATAATATGAAGTAATTTATTGTTTCAACAATACTAGTGATAAATCTTTTAGCACTGAATCAAAAATAGATAAAAACATTGCAGACAATTCCTAATAAAAAAGGAGAGACTTTTGAAAATACCCTAAGTGCAATTTGTCTAATAGAAAGTATTGATGAAATGGCTTAGTGATTATAGAGATACCTATTATAGTGCAGTTAGTGGATATAACGGCGGATTATCTAACTGGAAATACTATAAAAAAGTGAAAAAGAACCTTAGTTTTGTGAAAAAGTATTTAAAGCTAGGGATGCTGTATTAGTCAGTATTCTTAGTTTTGAACCATAAGTAATAGATCACACTTATTCCTCCTCCACTTAAAATCATGGCC
>JAOXRY010000286.1 GCA_025800305.1 Campylobacterales bacterium
CTTCTTGGTATTCCGGTGAGTTTTTCATTTTCTGGTAGAACAATCTTTGATACAAAGACATCTGTTCTCTGATTTCTTCTATGGTCAGGTCTTCAGGTTTTTTACTTGACATAATTACTAGTATAATATGTATAGTCATAAATCTTTAAATACTTTTTATAGATTAATTTTTCTGGGATTTAATCTTCTATTTAAAGAAATAACTTTATTATTATATAATTATATGTATGAAAAAAAATATCCAAAAAAACATTAACATTTTAAACTCCATAAGGGACAGAAACAGAAACAGAGTGCCAACATCAACACTCCAAAAAATCAATAACATCATAAGTCTCTACGAAGACCGCAAGATTACTCAACTAACTACCGCAGAAAATCTTATCAAAGGCATCGCAACTAACAATGAGAAACAGAAAGCAAAAGGAATGAAACAATATGAAAAATCCATTGAAAAATTTGAAGCACAAGAACCAATAACTGAAAGGATGAAGGCAACAGCAGAAAAGGCAAGACAGGGAAAAATAGACAAAAAAGTAAAAACAGTGAGAACCAGAATAGTAGGAAAAACAAAAGCATCAGTAGCATCAAGACTTACCAGAGCAGTTGCTAATAGAGGATTTGGAAATCAAAAATCTTACTCAATTAGATACATGCTATTCACGACTAATGAGGGAGCAGTAGATGGCGTCCCAACTAAAAAAGTAAAACCAGCGTTTAAAGTAGATGGCATGCCTTACTTCCCACTGTTCGCAGGTAAGGAGTTCAAACAGGCAAACATCAAGGCGACACCATTTATAGAGACACTCGTGAATAGAAAAATCACCCAGCAAAGAGACAAACCTTTATTCAAGAAAGTCATGATGTTTTTGAAGAGGGATGTTGATGTAAAAAATGCACTCATAGAACTCTTAAACTACACCGACGCAATCATCATGTATGATGTAGATGAAGCAGAGACCACTGAAAACTATGATGTAGAAGACGAGGGATTAAGAGATACAACTAACATATCAATCTACAATTTTTATCATCAGACAGTCATAGATACAGAAAAAGAAACAGTAAAAGAAGCAATCCAAAACAACAACCACAAAGAAAATGAGTGTTGGATAAATCACTTACTAGAAACATATGAAGGAACAGAACTAACAAGAGAGAAAAGAGGAAGTCTAGCAAAAACACTATCTAGGAAAAAAATACTAGAACTACTAAACACCACTGAAGAAGATATACATGAATACGGCATATCCATTAATAACATGAAAAA
>JAOXRY010000309.1 GCA_025800305.1 Campylobacterales bacterium
CTGTGATTGGAATAAAAACTTCTTTTGCAGTTTTTCTTAATACGTCAACAATCGTATCTCTGTTTTCATTACTAGCAGTTATATCTAAAAAAGTAATCTCATCTGCACCTTCATTATTGTATCTTTTTGCTACCTCAACAGGATCTCCTGCATCTCGTAAACCTACAAAGTTTACACCTTTAACAACTCTTCCATCTTTTACATCAAGACAAGGGATAATTCTTTTAGTTAGTGTTGGTTCGTTCAATCAATCTCCTATAAATGAAGTTTATTTTTCTACTATATATAAAATAATTAATACTTTAAATCAATGTAATTTTCTTTACATTCTACCTATTTTTTGCTAATATTCCGAGTGGTTACAGCAAAGAAAAAATTCGGACAGCACTTTTTAAAAGATGCTTATTATGTAAAAAAGATAATCCAATCGATTCCCAATGATAATAATGCTATCGTTGAAATTGGGCCTGGTTTGGGTGATTTAACAAAAGAGCTTGTAAATATAAAGCCTGTTGTTGCTTTTGAAATTGATAACGAAGCTTGTGAGTATTTAAAAGATGAATATCACGACCATCTTGAAAATAAACAGCTTAGTTTAATATGCGGTGATGTACTAGATAACTGGGTAGGTGAGAGTCTTATCAACAAACCATATAGGCTTGTTGCTAATTTACCTTATAATGTTGGAACAAAAATTATGCTCAAAGCACTAAAAGATCCTCTGTGCGTTGGGATGATTGTTATGGTTCAGCTAGAGGTAGCAGAAAAATTTTCTGCAAACTGTAAAGAGAAAAACTTTTCTTCGTTGGCAGTTTTAACAAACTCTATTGGTAGTTCTAAGATAATTTTAGAAGTTCCACCAATTGCATTTGAACCTCCTCCAAGAGTAGATTCTGCAGTTATAAAGATTGACAAAAATCAGCCTTCATATGATGATAAACTTTCTGAGTTTCTAAAGGGAGCATTCTGTGCCCCTAGAAAAACACTTATTAAAAATTTATCTTCAAAGTATGATAGGAAGATTTTAGAAGATCTTATAACTTCTATGGATCTTAGTCTTACAGTCAGACCACACGAAGTATCAACAGAAAATTATATCAAGCTTCTAGAATCATTACCTATTTAATAAAAGGTAAATAGATGGAAGAAAATAAAGAAATTACAGGTGCTCCTACACAGGAGAAGATTGAAGACAGTAAACCAAAACCAAAAAGACCTCCAAGAAATAATAATAGAAGACCAAGAAAACCAGGTGGTAGTGGAAGTTCAAAAGGTTGGTATAATAGTGCAAAAGAGTGTATTTCTGCAAACCAAAGAATGCATATAGAAAGATTAAATGTATCTTCAAAATTTGGTAATCCAAACAAGAAAATCAAAGTAACAGCTCTTGGTGGACTAAACGCAATTGGTGGGAACATGACTGTTTTTGAAACAGAAAACTCTGCAATTATTGTTGATGTTGGCCTTAGTTTTCCTAATGATGATATGCATGGTGTTGATATTTTAGTTCCTGATTTTACTTACATTAGAAAAATTAAGAATAAAATTGAAGCTATCGTAATTACACACGCCCATGAAGATCATATTGGAGCTGTTCCATATATTTTTAGAGAGATTCAAGTTCCAATTTATGGTTCTCCAATGCCATTGGCTATGATTGGTGCAAAATTTGATGAGCATAAATTAGGAAAACATAAGAGTCTTTTTAGATATATTGAGAAAAGAAAACAGATTAAAATTGGTGAGTTCGAAGTTGAATTCATCCACACTACCCACTCTGTAATCGACTCTTCAGCTTTAGCAATTACAACAGAAGCTGGAACATTCTTACACACTGGAGATTTTAAAATTGATAACACTCCAGTTGATGGTTTACCAACAGACTTTAGTAGATTATCTTATTATGGTGAAAGAGGAGTTCTAGCACTTTTTAGTGATAGTACAAACTCATACAATCCTGGTATGACTAAATCAGAATCAGTTGTTGGTAAGACTTTTGATACACTATTTAAAAAGACAAATGGAAGAATCATTATGTCTACTTTTTCTTCAAATATCCACAGGGTTCACCAAGCAGTTCAAGCGGGAATTAACCACGGAAGAAAAGTTGCAATTATCGGAAGATCTATGGATAAGAACTTAAATCTTGCAATGGAACTTGACTATTTAAAAATCGATAAGAAGAAAATTATTGATGCTCATGAAGCTTCAAAACTTCCTGAGAATGAAGTTCTAATTGTAACAACAGGAAGTCAAGGAGAACCACAGTCAGCTCTTTATAGAATGTCAGTTGGTGAGCATAGACATATTAAATTAAAACCAACAGATACTGTTGTATTCTCCACAAGATCAATTCCTGGAAATGAAAATTCAATCTCAACTGTTATCAATCAGATCTTAAAAAATGGTGCAAAAGTTGTATATCAAGATTATCCAGATATTCACGTTTCTGGTCATGCTGCCCAAGAAGAACAGAAGATGATGTTAAGACTAATTAAGCCTAAATTCTTCATTCCCGCACATGGCGAATATCAACACCTAATGAAACATAAAGAGACAGGAATTGCCTGTGGTGTAGATCCAAGAAATGTTGTTTTAATGGATGACGGTGATTCTATTGATATATCTTTAAAAGGTGTTAAAAGAGGAAAAAGAGTTAAGACTGGTAAGGTATATATCGACAATCAGATGAATAAACAGATTGATCACGCAATTGTTTATGACAGACAAAACCTTGCTAATGATGGAATTATTATGCTAATTATGCAGATAGATAAGCAAGAAGGACACATCATTGGTGAGCCAAAAGTAACAAGTTACGGTCTGGTTTCTAATAATAAAGAGAAAGAATTAGCTAAAGAACTGGAAGAATTACTTCATACTTTTACAGATAACATTAGACCAGAGCAGTTTGCAAATCAGAAAGTTCTAGAGAATAATTTAAGACAAGTTCTTAAAAAACATATCTTTAGAAAACTGAAAAAATACCCAATTATTGTACCGACTTTGTTCGTACAATAAAGGATGTTTCCCGTGAAACAATACGAAAAAATTGCAAAAGAAGTACTAGATTTAGAAGCAAAAATCCTAGTTGATTGTAGTAAAAGAATTGGTGATGAAATTAATCAAGCTGTAGATCTAATAGATAAAACCACAGGAAAATTGATCATCACAGGAGTTGGAAAATCTGGACTTGTTGGAGCTAAAATAGCTGCAACATTTGCCAGTACAGGAACACCAAGTTTCTTTCTTCATCCAACAGAAGCAATGCATGGAGATCTAGGAATGCTTTCTTCTGGAGATAGTGTGATTGCTATTAGTAATAGTGGAGAATCAGAAGAGCTTGTAAAGATCTTACCTCACCTAAAAAGAATGAAGATTCCATTAATAGGAATGAGTGGAAGAAGAGAATCAAACCTTGGAAAATATAGCGATGTTTTCTTAGATATTTCAGTAGAAAAAGAGGCGTGTCCTTTAAACTCAGCTCCAACAACTTCTACAACTTTAACAATGGCAATGGGCGATGTTCTTGCTGTTTGTATGATGGAAAAGATGGGATTTCAAAAAGAGGATTTTGCATCTTTTCATCCTGGTGGAAGTCTTGGACGTGAGCTTTTTGTTAAAGCTATTGATGTTGCAAGAAGAGAGAATCTTCCTGTTATTAATAAGAACGCAACTATAAAAGATGCCATTGAAATAATGACAAATGGAAAACTAGGAAATGCAATTATTATTGAAGATAAAAAAGTTATCGGAATTTTAAGTGACGGAGATCTTAGACGTGCATTAATGGAAGATAGTTTTTCTTTGGATAATGAAGCGGTTAAATATGCAACACTAAAACCAAAAACAATTAAAGCAGATAATCTTCTAGCAAGTAAAGCTTTACAAACTATTGAAGAAGCCAAGATTCAGATTTTGATTTTAGTAGATGAAAACGAAGAGATGGTTGGTGTGTTACATATCCACGATTTAATTGAAGCAGGGTTTGATATCTCATGAGACTAAATAAAGCCGTTGCCCATAGAAGCAAATATTCAAGAAGAGAAGCAGAAAAACTAATTATCGATGGAAAGATAAAAGTGGGAAAAAAGGTCGTAAAAGATCCAGCTTTTGATGTGTCTGATGAAGATGAGATCTTACATGGGTATAAAAGATTAGAAAAAAGCAGTGAATATACTGTTATTGTTTATAACAAGCCAAAAGGTGAGTTGGTAACAAAGAAAGATGATAAAGGTAGAAAAACAATCTATCACTCTTTAAGTGGAAAATTTCGTCATTTTATACCAGTAGGAAGACTAGATTTTGCCTCAGAGGGATTATTGCTTTTAACAGATTCAAGTCAGATTGCCAAAACTCTTATGGATGGAGATTTTGAAAGAACCTATAATCTAAAGATCTCTAGCAGAGTTACAAAAGCTATGATTGAAGCAATGGAAAATGGAATTTTCCTTGAAGACGCCAGAAAAGGTGGACACGAAAAAAGTAAGATTCACTCCATGGAAATCAAACCATTTGTAAACTGGAAAGTTCTAAAAGATCACGCTAAATTTACAAGAATTAGAGTGACAATCACAGAAGGTCAAAATAGAGAGCTTAGAAGATTCTTTGCTCACTTTGGAGCTGATGTACTAGATCTTAAAAGAGTTAGATACGCAGATTTTGAGCTTAATGCACTTCCAAGTGGAAAAACAAGATATCTTTCTCGTGAAGAGTATCACACTTTGAGAGAGTATTTAAAAGAGAGTAAGTAGTCACTTACTATGAGCCTTTCACTACAATATAGACCTAAAACTGTAGAAGAGATCTTAGGTCAAAAACATATCTTAG
>JAOXRY010000319.1 GCA_025800305.1 Campylobacterales bacterium
CTAAGAGTTTGGTAGTTTTCTTCACCGTTACTTATCAAAGTTGACAACTCACTCATTACTGTAAAAACAAACCCAAAATGATCTTCATACTCTGTAAACTTCTCTTCGTTTCTTCTTATTTTTGTCTTTCCTAAAAACTGTTGCATTTCAACACGTTTTTTTCCACTTTCTACACCTTCATCATAAAATGAAGCACTGGTTCTAATTGTTGAAGATGTTGGATTGTAGAAGATATCATCAAATTCAGATAAAAGAGTCACATTAGATGTAGAATCTAACTTTTCTAAAATAGAATCAAGTGCCTCTTTTGAAGTTTTGTCTAAAGGGTTTTTACTAAGTGTCTTTAATGTATCTCTTAATTGGAAATACTCTGTTGTATCTTTTGAGTAGACAAAAAATCTACTGAAAACTCCGTAATAAACTGCTCTTGCTTTATTTAATTCTTTATTATCCATATTTACCCTTCTACTTCTTCTAACTGTTGATTTAACTGGCTTTCAAACATAACCTTTGGCTTACAGTCAGGACAACAATAAAGTGTTTTTTTCCTAACTTCATCCTCTTTAAAAATTGGAGCCATCATATTTGCTATTTTCATTACTGATTTTGTAGTTGCAAATTCTTTTCCACACTGAACACATGGGAAAAGAGTGTCTTTTGCCAAGGTTTTTAAAGTAAACCAAGATGGATTTAAATCGATTGTGTACTCTTCTAAATCCATTGTATTCTTCTCAGGACAGACATTGACACAATAACTACACCCTGTACAGATAGAAGAGTTTATTTTTAAAGCGTTTTCTTTACTGTCAGCGATTAAAGCTCCTACATTACAAGCTTCCACACAACTTAAGCAAAGAGTACAGGAATCTTGATTTACAGAGATCTTTCCATAGTTGATATACTGTCCACTTTTTATACTTCCCAAATCCTCTTCATCAACTAAAAACTGGAGTCTTTTACTGAAAATTGAACGTTTTAAAAGATTTGTTTGATAAATAGTATTGTAAGTTTCTGGTAGAAGTTCTGCCTCTTTTTGTGCATTTTCTACTTCTTCTTTAGTTTCTGCAACATAGATGGCTTTTTTCCCATACTTTCTTTGATAGATCTCATTGAGAAGATTGATGCTATCATTGGTTCCTTTTGAAAGAAAATCAGTAAAGAAAATAACACTAGAACCACTTTCTTGAAGAAGAGTTAAAAGGTGTGACTCACTTAAGAATTTTTCACCTTCAATCATAAAAGGAAGAACGTCTTCTTCTAATTCTACTTCTGCAAATCGATCCATCATCTTTTGTGGCACAACCAAAGGAATTGTGTCTTTGTACAATTTGCTAATTTCAAAGAAAGAGTCTTTATTCATAGGAGCATAATCAACAGCACCAGAAGGACAGATACTAATACAACCACCACACCCATGACAGTCTATTTGGTTAAACTCCAAATGTCTGCTCTCTTCGACTTTTATGATTGTATTTGTAGGACACACATCTTCACACTTTCCACAAGTGTCGTGTTGTCTTTCATGATATTGACAGATATTTGAATTATAGGTAATAAACTTTTTATATTGATAGTTTCCTATGTTCTTTTCTATTTGTTCTTTTACTGAAGTGATACTTGTTTTATTAGGATCAAAAGTACCTTTTTGCCTAAAAGCAAAGTCTTTTGCTTCAAACCAAACTATTTGATCTAGCTCTAAAGTTTTCTCTTCTTCTCCATTGGTTATTAATACCTCTAAACTTCCAATGGTTCCTGCTATATCTTTAATATATTCTTCTGTAGCAAAATAGATATCAAAAAGATTTTCATCAATAGTTTTCATAAACTCTTCTCTATCTTCTTGTTCTGCTACGATTAATAATCTGTTTCCAACTTCTGTTGTATTTTTAAGATCTAATCCATAATCAAAAGCGATAGATCTTGCTTGATAAAGTTGATAAACTCTTTTTATTTTTTTACTTAATGGATCTTTGGATTTACTTGCATATAAACCTATTTCCAAGGCAGTGATTTCAGAAGGAATATCTGAAGAGTTTGATACTACAACACCATCTAGTGGTTCTTTTTCTGTAGTTACAAAGATCTCTTCATTTAATGGAAACTCTAATTTTTCAGGGCTATAATATACAAATTCTGAAGCTAACATAATCTATGCCTCCAT
>JAOXRY010000323.1 GCA_025800305.1 Campylobacterales bacterium
ATATCATCATTTATCTTTGATTCTTCTACTTTACAGTTAAAGATATTTTCTTCTAATTTGTTATAATTTGTTCCTTGGGAATTTTGCTTTTTAAGTGTGATAAATTCTCCAAACTCTTCCATAGAAAAACGATGTGACAACTTAAAATCCTTTTGAAATTATTTTAAATACTTTATAGATATTTTTAATATTGATTCTTATTACCAATTCGAACTATACTGAAAAATATTTAAATTTAAAAAAAGGATATAGTTTGATGACAAAGAAAATTGCATTTTCTCTAGTTGCAGCTGTAATGCTTGAAACTACTGCTTTAGCAGATAGTGAAAAATTAGGAAAACTAACAGTAACAGCACAAAAGTATGAAGAAGACCCACAAGATATTCCAATGAGTTTAACAGTTGTTGATGAATTTACTATTGATGATAAAGGAATTACTACAGTAGAAGATCTTGGAAAGGTAACTCCAAGTTTTTCTTTTATGGGACAAGGAACATCAGGAGTTGGTAGCCCAACAATGAGAGGGATTCATGGGGATTTTCATAATTTTTCAACACCTATACCTGTAATTGTTGATGGAGTGCCTTTATTAAATGGATTAGGTTTTAATACTCTTATTGAAGATGTTGAAAGGGTAGAAGTTTTAAAAGGTCCACAAGGAACTCTTTATGGTAAGAATGCAGAAGTTGGTGTAATTAATATTGTTAGTAAAAAACCAGACAATAACACAAAAGCAAAAGCAGTTGCATCTTTTGGAAGTGATAATAAAAAAGAGTACCTTCTTTCAGCAAGTGGACCAATAGTTGATAATAAATTTTATGTAGGATTAACTTACAACAAATATTCTAAAGATGGTTTTATTAAAAATAAAGTTCTTGACAAAACTGTAGGTAAAAGAGAAAATGATTACGGAAAACTTTATCTAAGAGCTACACCAAGTGAGAACTTAGATATATCTCTCATCTCTTCTGTGATCAAAAATAATGATGGAGATGCTCATATTGGACTTTCAACAAAAAGAGAAGTTAACTCTGATATAGAAAGTTACAACAAAGCAAAAACAGTTCTTCATACTTTAAAAGTTGATTACTCTTTTGGTGATATGAAGCTAGAATCAATTTCTGCATACAAAAAATATACAGACGATGCTGCACAAGATTGGGATTTTTCACAAGTGCCAGGTACAAATTACGAGTTCCATGAAAGAAGAACAAGTGATAACTACTTTACTACTCAATCTCAAGAGTTTAGACTAAGTAGCAGAGGTGAAACTCTAAAGTGGCTAACAGGACTTTACTTAGATAAAGATAACGTTCATTTTGAAAGTAATATTAATGGAAATCCATTTCATAGTGAACATATTGATAGCGACTCATTAGGACTATTTGCCCATGGAGATTATCAAGTAAGTGAAAAGTTATCTGTTTTAACAGGATTGAGATTAGATAAAGATACTAAGAAAATTACAAAGCCATTTGTAAAAGAAAATAAGTATTCTCAAGTTTCTCCAAAACTAGCATTAAATTATAAGCATAGTGCAAATCAACTCTCTTACATAAATGTAGCAAAGGGGTATAGAGCAGGTGGTTACAATGCTTCTTCACCATCACAGTATCCTAGAACATTTGATCAAGAAGAGCTGTTGTCTTATGAATTAGGTATGAAAAATAGACTATTAGATGACAAATTAAAACTTAACTTTGCAATCTACCATATGGATATTATAGATATGCAAGTAAAATCAGCAGTTAGCCCATCTTGGGACTATACAACAAATGCTGGTAAAGCTGTTTCTCAAGGAGTTGAAGTTGATGGTGATTATACATTTACAGATAGCTTGGCAATGTTTTTTAGTGGTAGTATGAATAAAAATGAGTTTAAAGAGTTTAAATCTGATAACTTTGATAATAGCAATAACCTGACAGGTACATTAGATCTTTCTGGAAAACAAAATATCTATTCTCCTAAATATAATTACAATCTTGGAGTCTCTTATAGAAGTGGAGGAGGCTATTTTGCAAGATTTGATGTAAGTGGATTTGGAGAGATGTATTCAGATAAAGAGAATGAAAACAAAGTTTCATCATATAATCTTTATGATGGAAAAATTGGATTTGAAAGTGAAAACTTTGATATTCACCTTTACGGGAAAAACCTTTTTGATAAAAAACATGATATTGAAAAATACTCAGGTTATCTAGTTGTTTATTCCCCTCCTAAAGAGATAGGTTTAAGTGCTGCTTATAGATTCTAAGCTTTTTAGATAATAGATAAAAGGAGTCACTCGTCCTTGGCTCCTTTTATCTTAATAATACTTTTATCATTGATAACTATCCATTTACAATAGTTTCTTTATTGTTTGAAATTTCTGTTTTATTTAAAATAGAATCGATTAATTTAAATGAGGAAAAATGAAAACAGAACAAAAACTTTGGGATATTATTTATCCTGTAAAAAAAGAGATTTATATCTCTATATTTCTTGCTACATTATCTACTGTTGGGATTATTTTATCTCTTGTCTTTATATCTTTTGTGTTGGTAGGAATGATTGAAAATACTCCTTTAAAACTTTTCTCTTATGACATTGGATTTAGTACGATGTTACTAATTATAGTTGGAACAATTACTCTTTCATTTATTACGAAACAATTGGCATTTGTTTTTTCTCATATTGGTTCTTTTAAGTTAGAGGAGATTTTAAGAATAGAACTAATGGAATACTTGGGAAAAGCTCCATTGGGAAAAATAATCACCAATGGCTCTGGTGTATATAAAAAAGTTCTTTTAGATGATGTTCAAAATCTTCACGCTTTTGTTGCAGATAGTATCCCTATGATAGCAAAAAGCTATATTGGTCCTTTCCTCTCTTTTGGAGTAATGTTGATTATTGATTACAGATTGGCTTTTGCAGGAGTTTTTATTTTAATCTTTGGTTTTTTGATTTTGTCAATAATGATGAAAGACTCTGTAGAACATAGAGAAAGATATGAAAAGAGCCAATCTGAAATCAATAAGGTTGTAATAGAGTTTGTACAGGCCATGACAGTTGTTCGTACTTTTGATGATGGTACATCGACTTTTAACAAGTATAACACCTCTTTAAATCAGTTTAGAAAAAATTTAAAAAACTGGATTGATGCTACAAGTCTTTCTGGTAAATTAGGTCTTTTAATTTTAAGTCCGTTGATTATGATTTTTATCATAATGGGGTTTGGACTATATCTTTTATCTACAGGTTCAATCCAAATAGAAAGTATTATTGTTGCTTCTTTTTTAATGACAGGAATGTCTGATTCTTTGATGCCGATGATGTGGATGAATGAGTTTATAAAAAAATCTCAATCATCAGCTCTTAGAATTTTTCAAGTTCTAGATGAAGAGAGACTGGAAGAAAAAGAGAGTATTAGTTTTCCAAAAGATAGTTCAATCCAATTTAAAAATGTAACTTTTGCCTATAACAAAGAGGATAAAAATGCTTTGGAAAACGTTAGTTTTGAAATTAGATCTAAAGAGGTGGTTGGATTTGTTGGACCTAGTGGTGGAGGAAAAAGCACTGTAGGAAAACTACTTTCAAGGTTTTGGGATATTTCCCAAGGGGAGATTTTATTAGGTGGCGTTAATATAAAAGATCTAAGTTTTAAAGATCTTATGAACCATATATCTTTTGTATCACAAGAAACTTTTCTATTTAATGATACCATCTTAAATAACCTTCTTTTAGCTAAGCCAAATAGCACACTTGATGAGGTTGAATCTGCTTGTAAATCTGTCCAGATCCATGATTTTATTATCTCTTTACCAGATGGTTACCAAACAATAGTAGGAGATAGAGGAGCCAGTCTATCTGGTGGACAAAAACAAAGAATAACCATAGCCAGAGCCATATTAAAAGATTCCCCTATTTTAATACTTGATGAAGCAACTTCTTCTTCTGATTTAGAAAATGAAGTAAAAATTGTTAAAGCTTTAGCTTCACTTGGAAAAAATAAAACAGTTTTAATTATCGCCCACAGACTTTCAACAATTGAAAAAGCAGATAAAATTATTGTTTTGGAAAAAGGAGAAGTTCTAGAAAGTGGTAGCCACAAAGAGTTAATTAAAAAATCTGGACAATATTTTAATTTAGTAGAAAATGACAAGTTAGCAACAAACTGGGACTTGGAAAAAGGAAGTGAAAATGAATAGAAAATTCTCTTCTATAAGAAAGATTTTTAACATAAGTCTCCAAATAGCAGGACAAAGATCTAGCCTTTTAAAAAGAAGTGTGTTTTTTTATCTTATTAGTTTTATTGGACAAGGGATAGGATATGTATTACTTCTTCCATTTCTTACTGCGATACTAAAAGAAGAGCCTAATATTAATGATGGTTTTTTCTGGTTGATAATGATATGGATCTCTTTGATGGTGTATCTAATTGGAAAATGGTTTGCCCATGATTTAGATCACACTGGAGATATTGTAGATATGTCCCATGATTTAAGATTAAAGTTAGGGGACAAGCTAAAAACTATGCCTTTAGAGAAGCTTTTTCGTTATCGAACTGGAGAACTAAGTAGTACGTTTTCAACAGGAGTTGAGTACTCTGTTTTACATATGGGTGCCTTAACAGGACTTATTATAGAGGCGTTTGTTACGCCATTTGTACTTTTAGTGGCGATATTTTTTGTGGATTATAAGATAGGTCTTTTTCTTCTTTGTATGATTCCTTTTGGATATATTTTGTATTTTTGGAAAAGAGGTGGTTCTTTTCAAGAAAAACAGGAATTTTTTAACAGTTCTAGAGAGTTAGAGTCTGATATTATTGAATATATTCAAGGAATTGTAGTTTTAAAGTCTCTGAATAAAACAGGTGAGAATGGAGAAAAACTAAAAAGATCTGTTAGAAATATGAGAGAAGTTCAAGGAAAAAATCTAGGATTATCTGTTTTACCTATGACTGTAATGAACTCTTTTATTGATTATATTTTAATTGGAGTTCTATTTTTAGGTGGGTACTTGATTGACAATAGTACTTTTCAAGTTGCTACTCTTCTTTGGCTGGTAATCATCTATACAAGAGTTATGGAGCCACTTACTCTTTTTCTAGCTCTTACTAGTGTATTGGATCTTGTAGAAACATCATATGGAAAAATCAAAGAACTTCTTAATATTAAAGATCTTGACATAGTAGAAAGTCATCAAAAAATAGAAAATTTTAATATTAAATTTGAGAATGTAGATTTTAGTTATTTAGACAGAGAAAATAAAGTCATCAAGAACTTTACCCATACTATAAAAGAAAACTGTTTTACGGCAATTGTAGGAAGCTCTGGTTCAGGAAAAACTACTATAACAAAATTATTGATGAGATATGGAGACCCTCAACAAGGTGACATTTTTCTTGGCGGTGTAAATTTAAAAAGTTTTAAATCTCAAGATCTTTTAAAGTTTGTAACAGTTGTTTTTCAAGATGTTTACCTTTTTGATGACACTATTTACAACAATATTAAATTTGGAAATCCACAAGGAACTAAAGAAGATATTATTCAAGCTGCTAAAAAAGCTTATTGTCACGACTTTATTATACAACTTCCTCAAGGATATGAAACTAAAGTAGGAGAGATTGGTGGTGGACTTTCTGGCGGTGAGAGACAAAGAATCTCCATTGCAAGAGCAATATTAAAAGACTCACCAATTGTTGTTTTAGATGAGCCAACTTCAGCTTTAGATACCAAAAGTCAAGTAGCTGTACAAAAGGCGATAAATAGCTTGATTAAAAATAAAACACTAATTGTAATAGCCCATAAACTCTCTACCATTGTTCAAGCAGATGAGATAATTGTCTTAGATAGTGGAGAAGTTGTAGAATCTGGAAACCACCAACAGTTAATCAATAGAAAAGGAAGATACTATGAAATGTTCCAATCTCAAGAACAAGTTAAGAGTTGGAGTTTGATTAATGAATAGCAAAATAGGGTGGAAGAAGTCTCTCCTTTTATTAAATCTTTATACTACACAGTTTATCGGTTTAGGGTTTTTTAATGAAGCTTTTATAGCAATTCTAAGAAAAAATGGTATGCCATTGGAAAACTTAGGGTTTGTTTATATGCTTGGGTTATTTTGGATTTTTAAATTTTTATGGGCACCTATAATTGATAGAATAAACTTTAAGAAACTAGGACATTATAGAGGTTGGATTGGAATTATGCAGACTTTAATGTTTGTTACACTTTTGGTTATTAGTTTTTTTGATATAGAAAAAGAGATTATAACTATTGTTCTTTTTGCTTCCCTCCTTGCTTTCTTTTCTGCTACACAAAATATTGCTTTAGATGCTTTGATGTATAAAAGTGTTGAACCAGAAGATAGGGCTAGAGGATATGCTTTAAAGTTTTCTGGTGGACTTATTGGAACTTTAATAGGAGGCGGATTTAGTCTTGTTATCTACTCTTATTTTGGATGGCAAGTTACAATCTTTGTTTTAAGTTTACTGGTTCTTTCTTCACTTATTCAACTCCTCTTTTTTCAAGAAGAACCAGATAAAGAGACTTCTAGTTCAGCAATTACACTAAGAAGCTACTTTGGATTTTGGAAGGAGGGAAATAGAGGAAGATTTTTGATTTTTCTTCTTATCTATCCTGCTTCTATTAGTTCAGCATATGGATTAATAAACCCTCTTTTAGTTGATTCTGGGTGGAGTCTTGAAAAAATAGGATATATTGTTCATGTTATAGGATATGGAATTGGTATTTTGGCATCTTTTGGAACATCATTTATGGTTGATAGATATGGTCGAAAAAATGTTCTTGTTGTATCAGCTATAGGACAGTTTTTAGGACTTGGTTTATTGTTGCTTCCTACTTTTGGATTTACAGATATTTTTAATGTAGCTTTTGCTGTTGGTATAATCTTTCTATTTTATACACCTTCTTCTACTATTATTTCAACAATCATGATGGATAAAATACCAAATAAAAATCCAGCGTCAGAGTATGCGATACTTCATAGTACATTTACTTTTGCAGGGATTGTTTATGCTTCTTTAGCGGTATTTTTAGCCAGTGGATATGGATATCAGATCTCTATTTATGTAGCACTTGGAGTTGGATTAATTGCTATTGGAATATCTTTCTATATTGAGAAGTTTTTAAAGGAAGATATTGAGTTAGAAAAAACATAAAAATTAAAAACTGTGACGAAAACTGTGACGCTTTTTTAGAATAATAGTAGTAGAAGATCTACAAAGGGGTGAAAATGGAAGCAGTATTAGAAGTTGCAGTTTTTATGATAGTGACATCGGTGGTAATGTTTTTTCTTGTAAACACAGTGGATATAGAAAAAGAAGAGATTTAGCTAGAAGCATTACTTTCTAGAAATAATTGAAGTTGATCAAGGTATTTTAAAAACTCTTCACTACCTTTTTTATTGAGAGAATAGACTGTTTTAGGTCTATTTTTATCAAAAAATTTTTTTGTGTCTATATACTCTTCTTTTGAAAGAGCTTTTAGGTGGGAGTTTAGATTTCCATCTGTAAGATCTAACTGTGTCTTTAACTCTTTAAAAGATGCTTCATCACATTTACTTAAAAAAGAAACAATATTAGTTCTAATTGGATTATGTAGTGCTGGATTGAACACTGTTAAATTTCTTTTTTAAGTTTAAAACCTAGAAATACTTGGCTTACTCCTAACGTGAAAAAACCAAACCAAGAACCAATATTGCTCATTGTTTCAAAGTCATTTGTTTGAAGTAAATAAATATAATTCAAAATACCAAAGGATAAGCCTAAAATCATAAACCATTTACCGTAGGATTGTAATATCTGTTTACT
>JAOXRY010000357.1 GCA_025800305.1 Campylobacterales bacterium
ATCCACAGTTTATAAACTCTATATCTCTTTTATTATGAAAGTCTCTCTTAGCAATATTTATATGCAATTCATTTGGTTCACAACAATATATCTTTTTATAATTTGGGAAATTGTTTATAATCTGAGGAAGTGTATCTCCTACGTAAGAGCCTCCATCTAAAAAAACACAATCTTTTATATTTGGAATTAATTCTCTATCAAAGTACTGTTCTTTATGATTATTAGTAAAACATTTCATAAAATCAAAATCAAAACTTATTTTGAAGTTTATTAACTTTTCAAAAACTTCCTTTGATTTTTCATCTACAAGTAACTTATACGTCTTTTCATACTCTTTTTTATTGTTTCTATAATCCTCTTCAAAATCTGTTATAAAAGGAGGTTCTGCTAAATCAAGACCTGAATACTTATAAAATGACAAGTAATTAAAACTCTCAAATCCTCTCTCATCAAGTCCCTTTTTTACTTCCAAAGGACTTCCAGTAGAAGTTGACAATATCAAAGCATCTTTTGGAACATCATCTATTTTATAAACTGATTTTTTTCTACTACTTTGAACTCTTGTAAAGTCATCAATTATTCCATCAATTTCTATATATTTTTGTACTGATTTTGTAAGTCTATTTATTCCTAGAATAAATTTTTTTCTGCTAGTTGAAGAGATAAACTCCTCTACAAGTTTTTTATCTCTTTGGTTTATATACTCTGTAGGTATTAAATTCATTAACGCAAAAGAGCTTTCAAGCTTTTAACTGTATATAGTTTTAGACTTTCGCCTTTTTCACTTTTTAACTCATTTGTAAAACCTTTTTTTGAAAAAAGCATTACAAAATCAGGAACTATCTCAAGCTTTTCACAAACTTCTCTAAGCTTGTTTATTTCTGTTTTTTTCATCTTTGAGTTTGTGTATCTTGTACTTCCAACTATCACTCTTCCAGATTCAGTTTGAGCTATCAAATCTAGTTCATTTCTATCTTCGTCCCAGTATCTTCCAATCTCTTCAATCTCATCATCTTTGAACATTACTTTCACATACTCATGGCTCAACTGTTCAAAAACTAAATCCATAAACTCATCTTGATAATTTCCAAATCTTTCAAAACACTCATCATACTCTTCTCTTGCAATTCCTCTATATAAAGGAGAAACAAAAGCAAACCAAAATCTTAAAAATGGTGCATTAAAAAGTAGTTTATCTGCTACTTCATTCTCTTCAAAACTGTTTGTTAAAAAGTCTAATGAAGTCTCAGTATTAATGATTTCTAACTCTTCTAACTCATAAACAATCTTTAATCCCTCATGATACTCAACATCTGCTCTTTTAAAAGCTGAATTTGTTCTTCTATCACCTAAGGCAATTCCTGTTAGAACTTTATGATAAGGAGATGAGTTCTTCGTAAGCTTAGCTATATAGTCTTGAATAGGATAATATTCATTTAAAATATGTCTTATGATTAATGTTCTTAGAGGTTTTGTCATATCGATTTTCACATCTAATCCTCCAAAAACAGCAAAATAGTTTAAAGCTGTCTCCATATCTTTAGGATTGTTAGTTTCACAAAATTGTTGAAACTGTTCAAGTAGTGTTTTATTATTAAGTATGATGGGAAAGCCTTTTATTTTTTTGTG
>JAOXRY010000360.1 GCA_025800305.1 Campylobacterales bacterium
TTTTTCACTTCTATCCATTACCAGTTCTCTCACTTAAATGACCCCCCCCCATTCAATAAAAAGTGATATTATAACTAATTGGTATTTTTAAAAGTTCTTTTTGTGTAGTTATGTATTTCTTGAATAATGTCAATCTGTCTTTTTGCCATATATCCATCGATAAATACATTGTCAATAGTATCAATAGTATAAACTGCTTTTGTCTCTCCAATAGTTTTTATATAACTAAGATTTACTGGTTTTTTTAGTTTATCGTAAAGAAGAAAGCCACTTTGTATAGTCTCAAAATTTATCTTAGAATTGTAGTGAAAACTGATTCCAGTAGGAGCCACATCATAAATTCTGAGTTTTCCCTGTTTTGATTCAAATTCTAAATCATCAGAGGGAACAAGCCTAATTTCATCTCTTGTTGTAACTGTTACAGGAATAGTCCTAAGATCTCTTACATAAACAATTCTCTTATTAGCCTCATAAATTGTTCCTTCTATGGCACTTTTTCCTTTTTCATTTGTTGGCAAAATATAGATATCTTTTCTAGCTTTTAAACTTATCATCTGTTTCTCTTCTAGCTCTAACTCTAAATGATCTTTCAAAACTCTGTGAACCCTACACCCAGCCTTTAATGGAAGTCCTTTATGATAAACCAAGGTCTTTACTTTCTTAATTCTTGTATCAATAAAGAGTTTTAAAATTGCATTGGCCTCTAGCCCTAAATCTCTCTCTCCATCAGGAACAATACTTTTAAAAGTTTCATGGATAAAAGTAAAAATAAAGATGGTTTTACTTCCAATCTCTCTATAGTTTATTTGAATATATTTTCGTTTATATTTAAAGTAGCTAAGAGATAAAAAATGCTCTTTTAATGCTTTTTCATCTTTTACTTTTAATGTTTTTACCACAACATCAACAGCAAACTCTGTTGAAAGAAACTCAACACTTAAAATCTCTAAGAGCTGTCTATTGATAAACTCTACTTTATTATTTTCATAAACTATAACACCGTTTGGGATATGGTTAAAAACTTCGTAATCAAACATTTGTCACCTTATTTTTATTATTAAAATTATACTCTAAATTTATCTAAAAATCATATTAAATATTTTGGATTAATTTTTGTTTATAGAAATAAAAAGATTTTTGGGAGATTGCTATGGAGTATTTATTAGCTTTAGATCTTGGAACTGGTAGCGGAAGAGCTGTTATCTTTGATACAAAAGGAAATCAGATCTCAGTGGGTCAAGAAGAGTGGACACATCTCAGTGAAGAGGGTGTTGAAGGTTCGATGAATTTTGACTGGGACTCAAACTGGGAACTTCTAAAAAGATGTATTGCTAAAGCTCTTAGTGATGGAAATATAGACCCAAAGACAATAAAAGCTATAAGTTCGACAAGTATGAGAGAGGGAATTGTTCTTTATGATGAAGATGGAAAAGAGATTTGGGCAGTTGCCAATGTTGATGGAAGATCTTCCAAAGAGGTTAAATATTTAAAAGATAATTTTAAAGGTGTTGAGAAAAAATTCTATAAAGAATCTGGTCAAACATTTGCACTAGGTGCACTTCCTAGACTTCTATGGGTGAAAAACAACCGTCCAAATATCTATAAAAAAACAGCAAAAATCTCTATGATTAGTGATTGGGCTTTGTATAAACTTAGTGGTGAAATAGCTGTTGATCCTAGTAATGGAGGAACAACTGGAATCTTCTCTTTAAAGAAAAGAGACTGGTCTAAAAAGATGGCAAAAAAAGTTGGAATCAAAGATGATATTTTTCCTCCTGTATACGAAACTGGCACAAAATACGCAGAAATCACACAAGAAGCGTCAGAAGAGACAGGTCTAGCTCAAGGGACTCCTATTGTTATGGGTGGTGGTGATGTTCAGCTTGGATCTGTTGGTCTTGGTGTTGTAAAAAAAGGTGAGTGTGCTGTTCTTGGTGGAACTTTCTGGCAACAAATTGTAAATATGGATGAGCCGTTAACCCATCCTAAAATGGATCTAAGGGTAAATCCAAATGTGATCACAGGACAGTCTCAAGCAGAGGGAATCACCTTTTTCTCTGGTCTTATTATGAGATGGTTTAGAGACGCTTTTTGTTATGAAGAAAAAAATGAAGGTTTTCAAAAAGGAAAAGATCCTTACTCTATCTTAGAAGAGAAAGCAAAAGGTGTCCCTGTAGGCTCCCATGGAATTATTCCAATCTTCTCTGATGAAATGAAGTATGGAAAGTGGTATCACGCAGCACCATCTTTTTTAAATCTATCAATAGATCCAGAAGTATGTAATAAAGCTGCTATGTTTAGATCTCTTCAAGAAAATGCAGCTATTGTTAGTGCAGAGAACTTAGGAAAAATAGAAAAATTCACTGGTGTCTATATTGATAGTTTAGTTTTTGCAGGAGGCGGGGCTAAAGGAACTCTATGGGGTCAAATTTTAGCCGATGTTACAGGAAAAACTGTAAAAGTTCCAGTTGTAAAAGAAGCTACTGCTTTAGCTTGTGCATTTGCTGCTGGTGTTGGTGCTGGTATTTACAAAAGTTTGGAGGAAGCAGGAACTACTCTTGTCCAGTGGGAAAAGGAGTTTACTCCAGACCTTGATAATCATAAAGAGTACAACAAAATTAGAAAAAAATGGAAGAAAGCTTATAAAAAACAATTGGAGTTAGTAAATAACAAAACAACCACTTCTATGTGGAAAGCACCTGGACTTTAAAAAAAGAAGAGGTACTTTTATCTCTTCTTTAAAACCTTAGAACAACAGCTGCATTTAAACCTTTATTGGTTGTAGTTCTTTGAATATCATAACTAACAAGGCCATCTATAACTTCTATTTTTTCCCAAACATAAACTTCTCTTCTATAACCAATTTTAAACTGTAGAGATTCATTGACTTTTAAGTAACAACCAAAACCATATCCAGTACTTATAAATTTTTGTTTATCTGCTCCTAATTGTTCTTTTACCTCTCCTTTTAAAGGAACAGAACCAACTCCTATTCCTAGATCAGCATAAGGTAAGAATTGATTGTCCTTCCATCTCTCTATCGTAATAATATAGTTATACCAAAGACTTGTAGCAGGGTCATCGTCCTTATCACCTTTTAAAGAGCCATACACTATTTCATGTCTATTTTTTTCAAATTCACCAAAACCTATCCTAGCTAGGTATCCTTTTGTTGTAAACTCATCACCTTTACTGGTTCGATTAGTATAACTACCTGAATACTCATATTCATTTTGACTCTTATTATTTAACAAGGTTCCATATTCTATATAAAAATTTTTCTTTTTGCCTTGATAAGAATCTTTTGAGTTTTCCTGATTTGGATTAATATATGTTACTTGTTGTTGAGAAGTATCTGCGGTATTTTGTTGATTCTTATTATTTTTATTTTTTTGAAGTTTAGCTTTTTCTAATTCTAACTCTTTTCTTTCTAATTCAAGTTCTTTTTCTCTTAACTTAATCTCAGCCTCTGTCATAGCACCATATGACAGTGAAATTAGAAATAAGAATACCACTGGTTTTCTCATTATCCCTTATTTTTTGAAAGGGAGTTTACAATGGAAAAACTTAAAGTTGATTTTGATTATGATTATTGGTAATGCCCCTAAAAGGCATCATCAATAATCTGGCAGATTGTGTGTCCTACAAAGATATGCATCTCTTGAATTCTTGGAGTGTCATCTGAAGGCATGATAAGATCTACATCACAAAAACCGTTCATCTTTCCACCACCTTTTCCACTCATGCCAATTGTTTTACAACCTATCTCACGTCCAAGATTCAGAGCAGAAATTACATTCTCACTATTTCCACTGGTACTAATACCAATTAAAACATCTCCTTTAACAGCTAAAGCCTCTACTTGTCTGTCAAAAACTCTGTTGTATCCGTAGTCATTTCCTATTGCTGTTAATGCAGAAGTATCTGTTGTAAGAGCGATTCCTGGAAGTCCTCGTCTCTCTTTTTTGTATCTTCCTGTAAGCTCTGCTGCTATGTGCTGTGCGTCTCCTGCACTTCCGCCATTTCCAAAAAGAAGAATTTTATTTCCTCTTTTCAAAGCTTCTACACAAACTTTACTAGCATCTGCTATTTGATTTTCAATCGTCTCCATTGCTTGAACGGTTTTTAAGTGTCCGTCTAATTCACTTCTTATTAAATCAATCATTAGAATACAAACTTTAGCCCAACATAAGCATTGTTATTTAAAGTATATGTCTCTTTAATGTCTTTAAAATCCAAATCAACTTGTCTTACACCACCATAAATCATACCACCATCTATAATTTCAAAATCAGCTTCAACTCTTGTTTCGTTGTAGTTTTTAAGATCTGAAAAAGAGAGAGATTCTGGAGCATAAGCGTAAGAACCTGTTATATAAGATTTTACTAGTAAAGGTAGTGTATAGATAACTTTAACTTTTAAAGCAGCAGCTCCTGCATTTAAGTCATCATTACCAACATCTGTAATTCTTGTTGCCATACCTTTAAGACCCATTCCAACAGAAAGACCAGGGATAGCTGTAAGCCCCATAACCATCATCTGTCCTTCTACCATTGTTCTCATCTCTTCGTTTTCATCTTCTCCTTTAAGAAAACCAAAAGACTTATAGATCTTCGTATTGTTTGAGTATCTTTCATCACTATCTAGTGAAAACTCAATATCTTTTTCATTTAGATTAATATTTAATAGACTTTCCCCTTGAAGCAAACTTGCAACAACAAAAAGTCCAAAGATTATTTTTCTCATTCTATTCCTTAAAATTTTTTTAAATTAAAGCAACCATCATACCAAAGAATCTGGTTTTTTTCAATCACTCTAAGGGATTATCTTTATAAATTTTAAGTTAAAAATTAATTGTGTTCCATCTCTCTTTTATATGAAATATTTGAGATCTTTTTTAAAGTTACATCCTCATCAACACTTTTGATATTAATTCCTAAGGTTTTTAAATGTTCTAAGATCTTACTTTCCATTGTTGGAAGAGCTTGATACATTTCAGAGCTAAGTTCAAAAGTGGTGTCATCTGCCACTCTTTTAGGGACAATTCCTAGAACGTTTGTGTGGGGAAGATCTCCGTTCATCTCTATCATATTAAGAGTTTGAAGCATCTCTACTTCGTGGGCACTTCCTTGCCAGTTTACGTGAGCTGGAATCTTTCTATAATCAAAAAAATATACTTCTCCAGGTTTTGAGCTGTCTGTATCAATACAGTCAACAACAATCACCTCATCATAATCAATAATAAGAGGGATAAGTCTTTGGGCTAATGTCCCTCCGTCAATAATATCTAAGGAGACATCATCACCTTGAAAACTATACTTTTGATCCATATAATGGACAAAATGAGAGCCCATGCCCTCATCTTGAAAAAGAATATTTCCAATTCCTAATAGTAGTATTTTCAATGTTCTTCTTTATCGTGGTCTTTATCCCACTTATAACCAGAAATGATCGTATCCATCGCTCCAGTTTGCCCATGTACAGAATTAAATACTGCAAGGTAAATATGTACAGGAAGAAAAACAATAAAAAACCACATAGTAATATGGTGAATATCCCTCACCATCCCTAAGCCACCAACCCACACTTCGATAGGTCTCAAAAATCCGTAAACAAACCCGCCGATTCCTTCATGATATACGTGCATATGTAAAATCAGTCCTGTGAGACAAATAATAAATAAAGACACATATACACCAAAATATGCCATAAATTGTAAAGGGTTATAAATCCCTTTAGTGTGAGGGTGCTTATCAATTAAGAGATAGTATCTTAACTGTTTGATCCACACTTGTAAGCTATAAGCATCCTTTACAGAATCTCTTTCTATCTTACTAAGGGGATCAAACAAAAATACATAGACTTTACCAACTACAACAGCAATTAGTAAAAATCCAAAAACTATGTGCCAAAATCTCATAAGAGCATACATAAAATTTGTAGGATCAGGATTTGGCACAGGTGAAAAAAATGGTACAGCAATATAAAAACCTGTTAGGGTTAGAGCTAATATCGCAAAAGCTCTAATCCAGTGAGTAACTCTATACCAGTACGAAAACTCAAAATGTTTTTTAATCATAATAGACTCCTAACAAGTTGAAGACGAAGAGTGTTCAACTTTGAATGTACCTAAGTCATTACCCTTTACATCCATAACGTGTACAGCACAAGCGATACATGGGTCAAAGCTGTGGATAATTCTTATAATTTCTAATGGTTTTGAAAGATCTTTAATCTTCACACCAATTAAGTTAGCTTCGTATGGTCCAACACCACCTTTTGAGTCTTTAGGTCCAGCATTCCATGTTGAAGGTACAACTGCTTGGTAGTTTTCAACAACACCATCTTTGATTCTTACCCAGTGACTAAGCATTCCTCTTGGAACATCACCGATGAATCTTCCTTTATACTCTTTATTTTTATCAACGCTATAAGTTGAGTAAGTCGTCTCATCAACTTTTAGATTGGCAATTAAATTTTCAAAAGTCTCTAATCCATATATAGCAATAGCTTTTGCTTGAAGCATTCTAGCTGCTGTTCTTCCTAATGTTGTATATAGTGCTTCAAAAGGAAGTCCAGTTGTTTTTAAGAATTCATCAACTAAAGGAACGATTCTTTTATTTCCTTTTGCGTAAGAAACAAGAATAGCAGACAGAGGACCAACTTCCATTGCCATACCATCATATCTTGGAGATTTGATCCAAGAGTATTTTCCATCTTTATCAATAACTTTTGAGTGGATATCTTTTCCATCTGGGCCAACTGTATCCATATCTTTTAGACCTGTATAGTTTGGATTTGTTTTTCCATCATAAGGATGAAGTGGCTCATTGTCTTGGTACCAAGAGTGTGTGGCTTCTTCTGTAATTAGATCTTCATTGATTTCATGAACTGTTGAGAAATCACCATCTTTGATAATACCACTATCAAATAGGAACTCTCCTCTACTTAATTGCATATCTTGATATGCCATAAAGTTCATCACACCAGCTTTTTGTGTAACCGTTGACTCACCTTTATACATTTTAGCAGCCATGATAACATCAGCTTCATATGCATTTTTAATAAAATCTGCACCTTTTTTGAAAAGTGTCATATATTCTGCCATTCTAGAAGGATCAAGAAGATCCATAACACAAGTCACACCACCAACTGAAAGACTTTGAGGATGTGGGTTTTTCCCACCAAATAGAGCCATTAATTTTGCTAGATCTCTTTGGATTTCCAATGCTTTTAAGTAGTGACTTAAAGCGATAAGATTTTGTTCAGGTGTTAGCCTGTAAGTTTTGTGTCCCCAATAAGCATTGGCAAATGGTCCTAGTCTTCCTTTGTCAACAAACTCTTTTACTTTTGTTTTTACTCTTTTAAGATCGTTCTCACCTGTTCCAATAGGATAGTCAGTATATTTAAAAGCCTCTTTTGAAGCTTTTGCTTCATCAGCACTTAAAGCAGAAACAATATCTACCCAATCAAGTCCATGTAGATGATAGAAGTGGATAACATGGTCATGCATAAATAGTGCTTGATTCATCAATGTTCTTGTTAGTTTTGCATTTAATGGCGGAACAATTCCTAATGCATTTTCAACTGCTTCGATTCCTGCTCTATAGTGTGAAAAAGTACAAACACCACAGATTCTTTGCATAATAAAACCAGCGTCTCTTGGATCTCTACCTTTTACAATTGTCTCTAAACCTCTCCAAAGAGTAGCTGTTGAGTAAGCATCTTGAATTACGTTATTTTCATCAACCTCAACCTCAATTCTAAGGTGTCCCTCAATTCTTGTGATTGGATCTACTACAACTCTTTTATTTGCCATTATGCTTCCTCTCCCTCTTTAGGTTTCTTTACATTTGATATTGCTGCGTGAACCGCGATACCAACACCTGTTGCTGCTAATACACCAAGACCGATTTTGTCTGCTGTAGCGTCTGCTCCAAGGCCAAATGGTGTGTCATATAATCTATTACCTTTTGGTTCTTCATATGGTCCCATAGTGTCCCAAAAGTCAGGTTCACTACAACCGATACAGCCGTGTCCAGCTTGAACTGGCCAAGAAGCACCATTGTTAAATTTATTTTTAGAACAGTTGTTAAATGTGTAAGGACCCTTACAGCCTACTTTGTATAGACAGTAACCTTTTTTAGCTCCCTCATCACCAAACTCTTCAACAAACTCACCTGCATCAAATCTACCTCTTCTCTCACAAAGGTCATGAACTCTAATTCCATAAGCCCACTTTGGTCTATTATATGCATCTAATGCTGGAAGGTTTCCATATAGGATGTAGTAAATTAAAGTTCCAACAATATTCTTTTCACTAGGCGGACAGCCAGGAACATTGATTACATCTTTATCTGTTACTTTGTCTAAAGAAACGCTGTTTGTAGGATTTGGATTTGCTGCTTGGATACCACCATACGAGGAACAGGATCCAATAGCGAAAATTGCCGCTGCATGATCACTTGCTTTTTTAGCAGATTCTTCACCTGTTGTACCATGACCACCAATAGTTAAAAAGTGTGAACTATCACCACTTGGTATTCCACCTTCTACCATTAAGATGTATCTACCTTTAAAATCTTCAATAGCATGTTCAAGATTTTCTTCTGCTTGCCAACCTGCTGCTGTCATTAGTGTTTCGTGGTATTCTAAAGAGATGTGATCAAAAATCAATGAGTCAATTGTTGGAGAGTCAGATCTTAAAAGTGCTTCTGAACACCCTGTACACTCTGCCATGTGAAGCCAGATTACTGGTAGTCTGTCACTTAACTCTGCTGCTTTTGCAACCAATGGAGTCATTGAACCTGGAAGTGCAAGCATAGCTGCAACTGTACCAGCCCATTTCATAAAGTCTCTTCTAGAAACACCTTTCTTCTCTAAAAGCTCAGGAATTGACTTATCTGCTTTTTTCGCAGGAAGTTTCTCAAGCTCTGCCAATCTTTTTGATAAAGATTCGTATGTGATATTGCCTAACATTTATCCCCTAGTTTACGAATGAACAATCATTCAGAATTTGAAATATAAATTGTATAGGATTTAAATTGAAATGAATCTTAATTCATAAAATATTATGGAATTTTTTATACTTTTTTAATAAAAAAGAGAATTAGCTAATTTTTAAATCAAAAAACTGTAAAAATGAAAGGGCTTCCTCTTTGGAAACTTTAGTTTTTTTCAAATAGTTTTCATTTGGATTGATTGTATAATTAAAAGCTTGTAATAGATCTGTATTATCTAGATTTGTGTTTTTAAAACTGGAATTTGCAAGATCTGTATCTTTAAAATTAACCTTTGTAAGATTCGCTTCTTCAAAATCTACATCGTGGGCTCTACAAGAGAGAAATCTATTTTTTCTCAAATCTACTTTATGAAAAGAGGACATACTAATGTCACACTTTTCAAAATTAAGGTCGCCAACGCTACCTAAGCTCCAATTAACTCCAACTGCCTTACAATCTTTAAAAAGAATTTCGTTAAATCTAGAGTTATGGATTTTACATAAAGAAAGATCTGAGTTAACAAACTCACACTGAACAAATTTACAAAAGCTGATTTTAGCTTCTGTAAATTTACAGTTTTTGAAAGTACAGTTTTCAAATCTTAGATCTTCAATCTCATTAAGATCTAAGTCTTGAAAAACTTCGTCGTAATATTCATCTTCTTTAAAGGACAAAACTAACCTTTAATTTTATTCACCAAGTTAGTTGTAGAACATCCATCGGTAAACTCAATAAGTCTTACCTCTTTTGCAATATCACTTCCTACAACCTCTTTTCCTTGGTAGTCTGCGCCTTTTGTAAGAATATCAGGTTCAACTTCTTTAATTAGATCATAAGGAGTATCTTCATCAAAAACAACTACATAATCAACAGCAGTAAGGCCAGAAAGCACAAAAGCTCTGTCATCTTGATTATTAATTGGTCTCTCTTCCCCTTTTAATCTTTTCACACTAGCATCTGAATTAAGTCCAAGAACTAAAACATCTCCTTGGTTTCTTGATTTTTGAAGATAATCAACGTGACCTCTATGGAGAATATCAAAACAACCGTTGGTAAAAACAACTTTTTTGCCTTGCTCTTTTAAAACTGAGACAATTCCTCTTATTTCCTCTTTTGAGATTACACCAGAACCGCTAATATTTTGAGAATAAACAGAGATCTCTTCAGGCGTTGCTGTTGCACTTCCTAGCTTTCCAACAACAACTGCTGCTGCAGTATTAGCTAACTTTACAGCTTCTAATATTCCCATTTTAAGAGCCAATGCCACTCCAAGAGTTGCAAGAACAGTATCTCCAGCACCAGTTACATCGTAAACTTCTCTAGCTTTTGCACGGACTTTTGTTACATTTTCATCAAAAATAGCAATTCCATCTTCTGAAAGGGTGATCATAGAGATATCAAGATTGAAACTGTTTTTCAACTTATATCCAGCTTCATATAAAGACTCTTCATCGACAATCTTAATATCAGTTGCTAATTCTGCCTCTTTTTTATTGGGAGTTAAAAGAGTTGCTCCTGTATATTTTGAATAGTCTTTTCCCTTAGGATCTACAAGAACAGGAATACTATTTTTTCTTGCTTCACCTATAATATACTGAGTCAAAGAATCTGTTAAAACACCTTTGCTGTAATCAGAAAGAAGAACTGCTTGATGTTCTGGTAAAATTTTAGAGATATGATTTTTAATCTTACTCTCTATATCAGCAGAGATCTCATCTTTACTCTCTTTGTCAAATCTAATCATCTGCTGATGAGTTGCAATAATTCTTGTCTTTTTTGAAGTGTGTCTATGAGGAACTTCAAAGATCCCATCAATATTCACTTTTTGATGTGCCAACATAGACTTTAACTCAAGTCCATTTTCATCATCACCAATAGCAGAAACAACACTAACCTTTGCTTCTAAAGCTAGAATATTATTAATAACATTTCCTGCACCACCAAGAACTGTTGTCTCTTTTTTAATATCAACAACAGGCACAGGAGCCTCAGGACTGATTCTATCTGTACTACCCCAAAGGTAGTGGTCAATCATTAGATCTCCAACAACTAAGATCTTTGCGTTGTTATGCTTTAAAAGTTTCACTACTTAATCTCTTCGTTATAGATTCTCTTAATCTCTGGAAGATACGCTGTAATCCCCTCTTCTAATCCAAACCTAGGTTCATAACCAAGACCCTCTTTTGTAGCTTCAATATCAGCTTCTGTATGGTTTTGATAAAAAGCCCAAGGGTTATCAACATATTCTGGTTTTAGTCCTGTCTCTTCTTCAAAAAGAGTTCCTGGAGTTGTTAAGAAACCAAAGATGTGTCCAAACTCTCTTGCTTTTCCACTTCCGATGTTATATACACCACTTTTCTTTGGTTCAATTGCTTTTAGATTCCCTTGTACAACATCTTCAATGTAAACAAAGTCTCTTTTTTGCTCACCCCATTTAAAAAGTTTTGGCTGTTGACCCGCAAGCATTTGAAGAGAAAGCTGAAGGATCATTGATGCCGTTTTACCTTTGTAAACTTCTCTTGGTCCAAATACGTTGAAGTATCTTAAACCAACAATGTTCATTTCTGGATGTTTTTTCATATAGTCATACGCGATATTGTCCATCATCAATTTGCTAAACCCGTAAACATTCTCAGGAACTTCACCTTCACCTACTCTATTTGGAGCTGGAGAGTTTCCGTATGTTCCTGCACTTGAAGCATAAACAAAGGATTTTGTTCCCATCTCCAGTGCCATATCTAATAGATCTGTAAGAGTATTTGTATTTACGTTTACTACAAGTTTTTGATCTTGTACAGTTGTATCGCTAATTGCACCTTGGTGAAAGATGTAATCAAATTTATATTTTTTTAATCTTTCTAAATCATCTTTATTAGCAATATCACCACTAATAACTTCGCCTCTAAAACCTCTAAGATTTTTAAAATGTCCTAAAACAAAAGCATCAAAAACTACGATTTTTGCATCTGGATAGTTATCTTGAATGTGAAAAGCTACGTTAGAACCGATAAAACCAGCTCCACCTGTAATTAAAATTGTTTTGTTATTTAGATCTTCTTGGATATATTTCATGAAATTCCTCTGCTATTTAGTTGTTCTATTATAGCAAACTAAAGTTATTGAGAGGATTTAGTAGGATTAAACTTTATAAAAAGTACTTAAAAAAAGTGCTG
>JAOXRY010000176.1 GCA_025800305.1 Campylobacterales bacterium
AGTGGTGTCGGTGGTCTTACTGTTGTAAAATCCTTATTAGAAAACAATCTTTTTAAACAAATAATCTATTTTGGTGATAATGCTAGAGTTCCTTATGGGACAAAAGAACCAGAAACAATTGTAAGATATTCACTAGAAGCATTAGAATTCTTTAAAGAAAAACAAGTTGATATGATGATTATTGCTTGTAACTCTGCTACTGCTCATTCACTGGAAACTTTAAAAAAGAAAGCTAATTTTCCAGTTATAGGTGTGATTGAACCTGGTGTGTTATCTATAGATCTCTTAAATCTACAAAAAGATGATAGCATCTTAGTTATCGGTACAAAAGCAACTGTAAACTCCAACCTATATAAAGAAAAGCTAGAAGAAAAAGGCTTTACAAATATTACTCAGATCCCAACAACTCTTTTTGTACCTTTAGTTGAAGAAGGTCTTTATAGTGGTAAGATCCTTGAAGAGACGATGGATTACTATTTTAAAGACTTGCAAGAGAAACCAAAAGCTATTATTCTTGGATGTACCCACTTTCCTCTTTTGGAAAAATCAATTAATAACTACTTTAATGGGACCAATTTAATTCACTCTGGTAATGCTATTGTTGAATACCTAAAAAATGAAAAGATGATTGATTCAGATCTTAAAAATCATAAGACAGATCTACAACTCTTCTCCAGCGATAAAATAGATACATTAGAAAAAACTGCTAAACAATGGCTATAAACCTAGCTGTAATTGGTGGTGGAGCTTCTGGACTTATAAGCGCCATTGTGTCAGCTAGAAATGGTGCGAAGGTTACTATTTTCGAACAGAATAATAAATTAGGAAAAAGAATCCTTGCCACAGGAAATGGGCGATGTAATATTTCCAATCAAAAGATATCTTTCTCAAATTTCTATTCATCAGATCTTACAGTTGTAAAAAACCTTCTTTCTAAATTTTCTACAAAAGATTGTATAGATTTTTTCAGATCTATAGATCTTGAAATTGTTGAAGGTGACAATAGTAAGCTTTTTCCAATGAGCTTGCAGGCTTCTTCAGTTGTAGATCTCTTGGAGTTTGAATGTCATAGACTGGAAGTAAATGTACTTCTTGATACACCTGTTAAGTCTATCAAAAAAGAGAAACAAGGTTTTACTGTTAATAACAAAAAATTTGACAAAGTAGTTCTAGCAACAGGCGGACTTTCTGCTTCTCATTTAGGTTCTGGTGAAGGGGGTTATGAGATTGCCAGATCTTTAGGACATACAATCAGACCAACCTACCCTTCCCTTGTTCAACTTATATCAAAAGAGAGTACTAAAACTTCTTCTGGTGTTAAGGTTGTTGGAAATATTCGTGTTTTAATTGATAATCAAGAGAAAACATCAAAAACAGGTGATATTCTTTTTACAGATTATGGGATCTCAGGATCTGCTATTTTAGATGTTAGTCGTATTGCCTCAAAGGCTCTTTTTCATAATGAAAAAGTTGAAGTTGTTATCAATCTTCTTCCTAATTTTTCAAAAGAGAAATTAAAAAACTTTCTTCAATCAAGAGTTGATAGATCTAAAAATCAAGAGCTTTCTATCTGGCTAGAAGGAATACTCAATAAAAAACTTATAAAAACTGTTTTAAAACAGACTGGTTTTGAAAAGAAAAAAGTATCAGATCTTAAAACAAAAGACATTCAAACTCTAATCTTTGCAATACAGAATATTAAACTAACAATTACTGATACAAAAGGCTTTAAAAATTCAGAAGTCACAGCTGGTGGAGTTTCAACAAAAGAGATTAATCCTAAAACCTTTGAGTCCAAAATAGTTAAAGATCTCTATATTGTCGGAGAAACCCTTGATGTTGATGGGGATTGTGGTGGTTATAATCTTCATTTTGCATGGGGAAGCGGATTGATTGCCAGTAGTCTAAGTTAATTCTTTGTTGTACCATACTTTAGGTATCCTGTCTCTAGATTTTGTGTGACTTCTCGAAATTGCAGAAATATTTATGCAACTCACAATTAACGTGCAATCACCTCCCACTATTGATAACAATAAGTTTTTAAAGATATAATCTGTGGACTAAAATAAAGGAAAACTTTTGAAGAGTTTGATACAAATAGTTGTTTTAATAACAACAATAATGTTATTCAGTGGTTGCGTAAAAACACCGCCTGTTGAATTTAAAGAGTTACCAAAGACAGAGAGCTTCGTAATTAATGAGTTACAAAATACAGACTATCCTAGCTTTATAATTGGAGAAGGAAATATTTACAGTTGTCGTTATGGTATTCATTATATGACTGATGATGAGTTTGCTTACCCTAGAATTGAAGTATTTGAAAAGTTATTACTAAAAAATATGCCTAGTATTAAGAGCTCAAAAATAAAATTAAAACAATTTGATATTTATATAAACAGGAGATTAGTTTCATTGCGAACTATGAGTTATGGGATTGCAGGCATATCTCCTTTAGCCCATGGGATAATATATGGAGCATCACAAAAAAATAGATATGGTGTTATGAAAGATGATTTTTTAATAGATTCAATACCTCAGACATATCCTTTAAAAACTGAGGAAGATGCTGTAG
>JAOXRY010000362.1 GCA_025800305.1 Campylobacterales bacterium
TATCCACTTTTTTAGCCCTAAAAACTATAAATATCTTTTTACCCAAGAACTTAACAAACAAGTAATATACAAATATACAAAAGCAAATGCTTCTTCAAAAGATGGAAAACTTCTTTGCCTTTATGACAATGAATTGAAAAAAACATTTATCTATATGTTTAGCACTTCTGAAAGAAAATTTGTTAAAAAAGTTCATCTTAAGTGGAATGAAGGTGTCACAGAGATCTCAAGATTTAGCCGTGACGATAAGTTTATTGGTGTTGGAAGTGCCAATGGAACAACGTGTATCTACTCAGGGAAAAATGGAAAACTAATTGCAACCCTTCCAAAACAATCAGAGTACATAAGTGAAATTGCTTTTTCAAAAAAGAACTCTTTAGTAGCTTTTAGTAGTTTTAATAAACGGCTTATTATCTATGACCTTCTTAAAAACAAACCTATTACCAACTATACCAATGATGATGTAATATCATCTATGGCTTTTTTAAATAAACTAGATCTAGTTGTTTGTTGCAATAGAGATAATAGAATATTTCTTTTTGATGTAACCAATGGAAAAACAGTAAGAGAGCTGGGAGAAACTATAGCCTCTCCTGTTGCAATTAAACTAGATGAAAATGACCAGTATTGTCTTAT
>JAOXRY010000376.1 GCA_025800305.1 Campylobacterales bacterium
ATCCACACCAAACACGTCCACCAAGTACTGTAATAAAGAAAATAAATAAAAATAACAGCATTAATAAAAATGGCATTAGATAAAACTCTTGCATATCAAATGCGATTCCTAGTAGGTGTAACTGTTGTTTGTCAAATGATAATAGGAAAATATGATTTCCATCAATTGTAATCCAAGGCATCGCCAAAGAAAAAATGGTCACAAGACCAAAAAACCAAAATCTTTTTTTATAGTATGGAGACGGGATATCTCCCTCTAACTTATTTGTATCGCAACTTTCAGCCATACGCTTCCTTTTACTAAAATTTATGTTAGTTTAACAGTTTTAAAACAATTATTAATAAACAATCCTTTCTAGGAGTGTTTATTAAGTTTAGTTTAAGATTGAAGCCTATCTTCGATTTGTGATTTTAATGTAGGGTAGATAAAGATATCTCTAAGACCTTGGGCTCTACCACCAGAGGCATTAGGATGCCCTCCACCACCAAAAAACTTTGCTGCAATTTTACTTACATCAATGTTTCCATCAGCACGAAGACTTATATTTCCAGTATTTCCAACGTCTAAGAAAAAGTCATAATCTGAATTAGCTGTTAAAAAAGCATTTCCTAAAACTGAACTGTTTCCTATTGCATTTGTTAAAATACCTTTGTACTGGTCATAATAAATAGTCATATTCTCTTTATTACTATTTAAAAGCTCCAACATATAGTCTGCAACTAAATTATCGATGGTATTGTTCTCTTTGTCTCTTCTTAGAAACTTCTTTTTGTATTTTAAAATGTTATCGTCATACTCAATGTGACACCCATCACTTAAGTATTTAATAGCTTCTTTTAAAACACTACTTCTGTAGTTAAAATTATCTACAGGAAAAAGATTTAGATTAATCTCTTTTGAATCTACACAAGCACGATTAAGAACTTTTCCATACTCAAAGTTTTTATCTTCTTGATGCCATAAATCATATGCGTTTACCGAATTAACGTATGTTTCAAATCCTTCTGGTATTTTTTCTATTGGCTTGTAGTTTTTCATAAAATAATCATAAGTGATTTTTGTAGCAGATCTTGATGTATCAAGATAGTACCACTTATATTTTTTAGACTGTTCCTCACCACTGGCGTGATGATCTAAAAGTTGAACTTCAATATCCTTTCCAAGAAATTGAAAACGTGCAGAGATCTTTCCTAGCTCTTCACAATCCTCATCTGTTAAATTTAGATCTGTAACTAAAATTAAGATCTTCTCTTTTGTATTTGTCTTTTTAATGTCATCTTCTATTTTTTTAATCTTAGCTGTAACCTCTTTGCCATAGTTAGAGTTATATCTAGTAATATCCTTAAAAAAATAGCTTGTTATAATTTGACAGCTATATCCGTCAAGATCTGTATGTGATAAGTGAAATAGTTTTATCTCAGACCCTTTTAAAAATCATCCATAGAGATACTACCCTTAGAGTAGTTACTTACAGTTGATTCAAAGAAATTTGATTTTTGATCATTAAATTGGCTGAACTTATCAACCCATTTTACAGGGTGAGTAACATTATAAATTTTATCAAAACCAACAGCATTTAGCCTATCATCTGCCAAGTATTGAATATATTGTTCTATAATTTCATCATTAAATCCAAGAACTTGACCACCAGTGATGTATTTACCCCAATCGCTTTCCATTTTAACAGCTTCTCTAAACATTGCATACACTGTTTCTTCTAGCTCTTTTGTAAAAAGTTCTGGTCTCTCTTTTCTTGTTGTATTAATCATATTTTGAAATACAAGAAGGTGAGTGATTTCATCTCTTTGAATAAATCTAATCATCTGTGCAGATCCCATCATCTTTCCACTTCTTGCTAGAGTATATATTGCTGTAAATCCAGAGTAGAAATAGATTCCCTCTAGAATTTGATTGGCAAACATTGCTAGAAGCTTATTGTGATCTGTAGGATTTTCCTCTAAATCTTCATACACCTTTGCAATATAAGCATTTTTTCTTGCAAGCATTTCATCTTTTCTCCACATATCGTAGATTTCGCTTGTATTTTCACTGATTGATTCCACCATAACAGCATAAGAAGAGCTGTGAAGAGCCTCTTCAAAAGCTTGTCTTACAAGAACAACATTTACCTCTGGCGCTGTTACAAAAGGATTAATATTATCTGCTAAGTTATTTGTTTGAATTGAGTCCATAAAGATTAGCTGTGACAGAACTAAGTCATACATTCTTTTTTCAAAATCTGTAAGGTTTTTATAATCTCTTGCATCTTGTGTCATGTCCACCTCTTTTGGAAACCATGTATTTGCAAGCATAAGATCCCAAAGATTAACAGCCCATTGATACTTAACTTTTGTAAGTTCAACCAGCCCTGTTGGGTTTCCTGAAATAATTTGTCTGTCATTTACCCCTTCAACAGAAGATGGGTTATAAATTCTTTTTTTGCCTAAATCTTTTTGTTCATTCATTCATACATTTCCTCGTGTTAAAATAGTAATAGTATTGTACAATTTTGAAATAAAATTAATGGAAACTCTTTTGAACAGATACTTTACAGCATTAGCTATAACAATCTTTTTCTACTTTCTTATAGGTAGCTTATATTTTTTTATTAATAGTGATAAAAAAGAGATAGATAATCAAGAAAAAGTAACCCTAAAACTCTCTGATTTCAAAATCCAAAAACCTAAAAAGATTAAAACTCCTAAAAAAAGAGCCATCAAAAAAAAGAGGCTCTACTCTTTAAAGAAGACAATTAAGAAAGATTACAACACTACTACCCCTAAAAAAATCCTAAGTCTTAGTGAACTTTCTAACTTCTTTGAATACAAAGAAGAAGATAAGTATAAAATTTTAAAGCAACTCTATGGCAATCACTATCAAGATCTAGATGAAATACAAAAGAAATTTCTTTTAAGAAATATAAATCCTATAGGTATCATTACTCAACAATATTTACAATATCCATACATAGCAGGGAAAACAGGAATACAAGGAACTAG
>JAOXRY010000377.1 GCA_025800305.1 Campylobacterales bacterium
GGTAAAAGGAAAAGGAATTGTTCTTGGAATTTCTGATGTTGTAACAGGAGAGATTGAAGCAATTGGTTCTGCTCCCATGTATACAAAAAAACTTCCTACCAAAAGAGACATAGATCTTATTGTTTCTCACTATAAACTAGATAAAAAGTTATCAAAAAAAGTTTTACAAATAATCCAAAACTACACTCCAAGAAAGAAGAAAAAAGAGTTTCCTCACTTCATCATTTCTGATAATGAAATAGCTTTAAAAGCTGGGAAAAAACAAGCTACTAAATTAGGATATAAAACAACAGTAGCTCCCTTTTTACTTGGAGGTGAAGCAAAAGTCATGGCTAAAAAAATTTCAAGATATAGTCAAAGTCTTAAAAAGCGAAGTTCAAAATCCTCTTTATGTATTTTAATTGGTGGTGAAACAACTGTCACATTAAAAGGTAATGGAAAAGGTGGAAGAAACCAAGAATTTGTCTTAGCCATGATGAAAGAGCTGAAAGATTGTTCCAAAATTAGCTATTTTAGTGGAGGAACAGATGGAATTGATGGTAATAGCCCTTATGCGGGAGCTTATGGCAGTGTGAGAGGATATAAGAAAAGTATAAAACAGGGGTTAGATCTGAAAAAATATCTTAGTAATAACGACTCTTCTAGCTTTTTTGAAAAAATAGATGGA
>JAOXRY010000400.1 GCA_025800305.1 Campylobacterales bacterium
AGAGTAAAAATAGTATAAATAAAATTCTCATAAGCTGCCTAGATCTAAATGTAAAGTTTTGAAATAAAATGTTATTTTAATGAAAAATTGTATCTGAATTGTTAAGTATTATTATTTTTTAATGCTTTCTCTAAAAGATCTATTTGAAACTCTGAAAAACATTTTACTCCACTGTCTTCTAAAAGCTGGGTGGTTTTTCCTTTTCCATCTATCAGATTATTGGAAAATGTTCCATCATAAACTTTACAAACACCGCAAGAAGGACTTCTTTCCTTCATTAGAGCAAATTTTATATTGTTTTCTTTTGCCAAGTCTACTGTTTTTTTAGCACCTTGGAGAAACTCTTTTGTAAATTCGTTGCCATCTTTTGAAAAAATTCCATCTTTAATCATTTCACAAGGAGGTCTAGGAACAGGAAGTCCACCTAAAGTTTCAGGACATACAACAACTAATTCTTCTTCTTTGAAAGGTAGTTGAACCAGATTATTACCACCATTGTATTTAACATTCTCTCCGGTAAGACAAGCACTAATTAGTATTTTTTTCATAAGTAAAATGTGAGATTATAGCCAAATAATTAATTTATCTTGGAAAAACCCCTAAAACTTATTGACTATAAATTTTAATCATGGTAACTTGATGGTAGTTTAATCATAGAGGTTAAAGGTTATGAATAGAACTTTTCTTTTAATTTTATTATTTATTACCAATCTTTTCTCTTTAGAAAAAACAATAGTGTTTGGTATACCACCTTGGATAGAAAAAAGCTTACTAGAAGAGTCGGCAATTCCTTTAATTAAGCACATCGAAAACAATATTGGTATTCCTGTTGAGTTTGATATAGCTAATGACTATAGTGATGCTATCAAGAAGTTAAAAGTTAAAAAATATGATATAGCTATTTTAGGAGGAATCTCTTATGTTAGAGCTACAAAAATTATTCCTGATCTAAATTACATTGGAACAGTCCAACGTAGGGGGATAGATGGAAAGCTAAAAAATTATTTTCAAAGTCTATTACTTGTTAGAAAAGATAGAGGAATAAATACTTTAAAAGATCTAAAAGGAAAAAAGTTTGCTTTTTCAGATTTTCAATCTGATTCTGGATATGTCTATCCTATGTACTATTTTAAGATGAAAAATATTATTCCTAAAAATCATTTTTCCAAAATATTTATGTTAAAAAAACTGACTAAGGTTGCAAAAGCTGTGGCAGAAGGTGCAATAGATGGAGGGGCTACATTTGATGGAGCTTATGATTTGGTGAATAGTCAGTATGGTGATAATTTAAAAGTTTTAGACAAAATAGGGGATATTCCCAATGAATTAATGGTGGCAGGTTCTCATCTTGAAAAAAAACTTTTAAAGAGAATAGAAAAAGCGGTTTTAAGCTATAGGTTTGAGACTATAGTTCCTGAAACTTATGTAATAGCAAACAGGTTCATCAAACTTGATGATAGTGCATATGATTTACTTCGTAAGGTTGAAAGTTCAATTGTTGGAAAAAAAGAGAAATAATATTTAAAACGTATTGACTATAGATAGAAATAATGGTAATTTGATAATAAGTAAAACAATTTAAAGTTATTAGTAAAAATTAGGTTCAATTAAATGAATAAAAGTGTTTTTTTGTTTTTGTTATTACTCTCTCATCTTATTTCTTCAGAAAAAGTTTTAGCTTTAGGGGTTAGTCCTTGGATTGAGAAGCAACAGCTTATTGAGGCAGGAAAACCTTTTGTAAATCACCTTGAAAAAAAATTAAATATGAAAATTGATTTTCATATTGGAAAAGACTATGGCGATACAATTAATAAGATCAAGTTTAAGAAATTTGATATTGCTATTATTGGTACATCTGCTTATATTGAAATTAAAAAAATAATACCAACTATAAAGTATATAGCAACCGTACAAAATAGAGGTAAAAATGGAGGATTAAAAAGTAACTATCGTAGTTTTATTGTTGTAAAAAAAGACAGTGGATACAGAACATTAGATGATTTAAAAGGGAAAAAGTTTGCTTTTACAGATTTTAAATCAAATGGTGGGTACATTTATCCTAGCTATTATTTAAAGAAAAAAGGGATTACTCCTAAGAAGTATTTTTCTAAAGTTTATATGTTAAAAAAGCATACAAAAGTTGCTGAAGCTATAGGAAAAGGTGCAATTGATGGTGGTGCTATCTATGATAAAGCTTATTACATTGTAAATGAAAGATTGAAAGGAAGTTTAAAAGTATTGGAACAAGTAGCTGTTATCCCCAATGAATTGGTAGTGTTAGCTCCTCATATTGAAAAGAAGCTCCAGAAAAAAATTGAAAAAGCAATTCTTTCATATCGATACGAAAGTATTAATAACAACGAGTATGTTATTGCCAATAGATTTATAAAATTAAAAAAGAGTGCGTACAATAATGTGATAAAAATAAAGAGAACTCTTAGTCAAAAAGATGAAATATGAGTCTATTTCATAGAATAATTCTTTTATCATTAACACCAGTGATTCTTTTAAGTGTGTTTTATTACTATCAAGTTAACACTCTTTTAAATGAGATTAATGAAGATATTGAATCTGAAATTATTATTACTAGAAATAGACTTAATGAGGGGATTAATAAGCAGATAAACAAAATAGAGCAGATGAGTAATCTTCTAGCTAATATGAAAGAGACCTATAAATCAATTGAAATATTAGACGGAGACTATCTGTATCTTTTAGGCGCTTCTTATGTATCACTGGGGGTTGACCAAGTATTGTTTATAGAAAAAGATAACACAGTTATAGCTAGAGCAACTGATGAATATCGTTTTGGAAATAAACTTGTAACTGATATTTTTGAATCAGAGAAAAAAGTGATAGGATTTTACTCACTTGATAATATTTGTTATCTTTTATCAGCGTCTCCAATTTTAAAACATGATAAAGAGTTTGTTGGTTATGTTGTTGTTGGTATAGAAATTAAAAATACTCTTTTGAAAAAACTTTCTAAAGAGTTGAAGATTGAGATGGATCTTTTTGTCAATAAAAACAAGTTTAGTAGTTATCATAAAAGTAATGATTTTATTGATTGGGATACATCAAGTTTTATTGGCAAAAATAGTTTAGATCAAGAGGTTGGAATAACAATATATCAAGACAATCAACCTAAAAAACAAAAGTATCAAACTATAAAAAATAATATTTTAATCGCTTTACTACTTTCTACAGTTATTTCACTTTTAATTATTGTTAACTCTGTAAGAACTCATATAATTGCTCCAATTGAGCTTTTATTAGATGATATGAAAAACTTTATGAATGGGAAACGGACAGATAGTCAACTTCCCTATGTTTCTTCAGAATTAAGTATTATTATCAGAACTTACCAAAAGCTTAAAAAAGAAAATACCTCTTTATTGGAGAACTTAGAGAAAAAAGTTCATGAAAGAACTAAGGAATTAAATAACGCAAATAATGCATTGGCAGAATTAAACCGTAATCTTTCAACAAAAGTTCAACAAGAAGTAGAAAAGAATAGAAAAAATGAACTTCAGCTTTTTGAACAGGCAAAAATGGCGTCATTAGGAGAAATGATAGGAAATATTGCTCACCAATGGAGACAACCTCTTACTGCAATTTCTATAGCATCAGGAAAGTTGAAAATCGACAGAGAACTAGAAATGATGACAGAGGAAGGGGTTATAAAGACATTAGATGGAATTGAAGATCAAGTGGGGTATTTGTCTAAAACAATTGATACATTTAGAAACTTCTTAATAAAAACAGGGAAAGTTCAAGATGTTATTTTACAAAAGTATTTGGAAGAAGCTCTTGATATTGTTCAATCAACGATGGTCCATCACTATATAGAACTAACAAGAGATTTAAACTCCATTGAACCAATTCCTATGGTAATGGAAGAGGATGGTCTTTCTCAGGTTATGATTAACATTATTAACAATGCTAAAGATGCTTTGTTGGAAAACAAGGTTGAAAAGCCTTGGATTAAAGTTACATTAGATAGAAAAGATGATACTGTAATTATCACCATAGAAGACAATGGTGGTGGAATTCCAGAAGGGATTATAGAAAAAGTTTTTGAACCATATTTTACTACTAAGCATCAATCAAAAGGAACAGGTTTAGGACTTCATATGGGGTATAGAATAATAACAGAAAACTTAAAAGGAAAGATCTATACAAGAAATACTCAAGTTGGAGCAAAGTTTTATATTGAGTTACCAATAAGTGAAAATAACCAAAAGGAAGAGTAGATGAATATCAATAATTTAAAAATGTATTCTGAAAAATTGTCAATACTCTATGCTGAAGATGAGATTGAGGTTCGAAATGAACTAGGAGAGATTTTGGTAAAGCTTTTTGGTAGTGTCACAGAAGCTGTAGATGGAAAGGATGCTTTTTTTAAATATACACAGGAAATTGAAAAAAATGGTAAGCCTTTTGACCTTGTTCTGTCTGATATAAAAATGCCATTTATAGATGGGTTAGAGTTGGTAGAAAAGATAAAAGAGATTGAACCTAACCAGCCAACAATAATACTTTCAGCCTATAATGATTCAGAAAGATTGATGAATCTTTTAAATTTAAACATCTCAAGATTTGTTTTAAAACCTATTAATATCTCACTTTTAATGAATGTGTTATATGAAACTTGCAGAAATATCTCCAATGAAAAAATTGCAGAAAAATATCATGAAGAGATTGTTGAAGATAATGATAAACTTACCGTAGAACTGGAAAAAAAAGTCAAAGAATTGGAAGTTTTTAATACACAGTTAGAAACTAGAGTTCAAGAAGAGATAGAAAAAAATAAAGAACAGGAATTAAGACTCTTTGAACAGACGAAAATGACAGCAATAACAGATCTTTTAAAAAATATTTCCCATCATTGGAGACAGCCACTAAATATAATTGCTTTGTGTGCACAAAATCTGGAAATGGATTTGGAAGCAGAAAAGCCAGAATTACTTACTACCTTAGACAAAATTACAATAAATACTAATTTTTTATCAGATACTATCAATACTTTCACCAGCCTTTTTAAAGGGAATGGAGAGTTAAGAGAGATTATTTTACAAAAAGAAATCGAAAAAATTTTTTATCTAATTTATCCAACATTGGAAGATGATAATATTGATATAGTCACCCACTTTGTTGATAGTGAAGAGATTAGATTGAATACTTTTTTAGAAAGTATTACTCAAGTGATAGTAAATATTATAAAAAACTCCCAAGAAAATTTTATTACTAAAAAAATAGAAAACAGATGGATAGAAGTCTTAGTGAAAAAGAGAGACAATAAGGCTGTAATATCTATTGAAGATAGTGGTGGAGGAATACCAGAAGAGATAAGTCAAAAGATTTATGAACCATATTTTACAACAAAACATAAAGATAGAGGTGTAGGACTTGGACTTAGTAATAGTCATAAGATTGTTACAGATTCACTAAGAGGAAAAATCTATCACCAAAATACAGAAAATGGGGCAAAGTTTTCTATCGAATTACCTTTAGATTGATAAGTAAAAAAACTTTAATAAATACTTTAGTAAACTTTTAAAAAATAAATAGGAGTATTTTTGTCCGATTTTGTGATTATTGGATCTGGAATAGCAGGACTTAGTTGTGCTATTAAGGCAAAAGAGCTAGGTTTTAACCCTCTTGTTGTGTCAAAAACTTATCCTACAAAAAGCCAAAGTTCTATGGCTCAAGGTGGGATAAATTGTGCAGATAGTGACGAGATCCAAAAACATATTGAAGATACTGTAAAAGCCTCTTGTGGCATTGCAGATCTGGACAAGATTAAATATATGTGTGAAAACGCTCCTAAGATTATTGAAAAGCTAGAGTCTTTTGGTGTTCCATTTTCTAGAAATGAAGATGATACTCTTGGGAAAAGAAGGCTAGGGGGAACTCAGGGGAAATACGCACGTTTTGCCCAAGATTATAGTGGATTGAAGATCTTACATACTCTTTTTGATGTTTGTTTAAAAATGGGAGTGGAGTTTTTAAATGAGCATTTTGTTTATGAAGTAAATAAAGATGATAGACTTTATACTATTGCCTGTCACGATTTAAAAAATGGAAAAATCAAAAAAATTAAAACACCTTCTGTAGTATTCGCAACAGGAGGTTACTCCAAGCTGTACGGAAATCTAAGCACAAACTCAGCTTTAGCAAAAGGGGAAGCCCTTATGGTTGCAAAAGATCTAGGGTGTGAACTTGACAATCTTGAATATGTACAGTTTCATCCAACAGCTCTTGTGAAAAACTCGGTTCTTATTAGTGAGAGTGCAAGAGGTGAGGGTGGTTACCTTATCGATGAGAATGGTGAGAGATTTGTTGATGAATTGTTGCCAAGAGATGTTGTGGCAAGAGCTATTAATGAGAAAAGAAAAACAGGAAGAGTCTTTTTAGATGTGAGCCATTTAGGGGAAGATTTTATAAAAAGTGCCATTCCACAAGAAGCAAAATTAGCAAAAGCTTTTCAAGGTGTTGACTTGGCAAAAGAGCCTGTGGAGATAAAACCAGCTGCTCACTATACCCTTGGGGGAATCAAGGTCAACAGAGGATGTAAAACAAACTTGGCTGGTGTTTTTGCTTGTGGAGAGTGTGTTAGCTCCAGCGTTCATGGAGCTAATCGTCTGGGTGGAAACTCTTTGCTTGATGCCTGTGTTTTTGGGGAGGTTGCAGGGAAAAATGCTGTAGAGTTTGTTTCTGAAAAAAGTCAGGTAGAAATCACAGAGGAAAATCTGGATATTGAAAAGTATCTTGGAAAAGATAGTGATTTTTATAGCCATAGAGATAACCTAGAAAGGCTTTTAATGGAGAAGGTTGGACTGGAAAGATCTGAAAAAGATCTGAAAGAGGCTTTAGCTTTTACCAAAAATCTAGAAAAGAGAGTTGATAGTTTTGGAATTGAGGATGACTCCAAAGTTTTTAATACAAACTTTCAAGATCTTTTAGAGTTTGGTTTTTCAGTAAGACTTAGTAAAGATCTGATTAACTCTGCTTTAAAGAACAAGAACTCTCTTGGAGTTCACTATAGGATTGATGATGAAAATTAATGTATTAAATGAATCATACGAAGTTCAAAGTGAAACTGTATTACAAGCATTAGAAGAGATTAAAAAAGAACAAAACAGATCTCTTTCATATAGAAAAGGGTGTGGAAGTGGGATCTGTGGTAGTTGTTCTGTTAGAGTTAATGGAAAGGAACAATTAGCCTGTACTTGTAAACTTGAAGGTGGAGAGAAGATTGAAGCTTTAAAGTATCACTATGTAATAAAAGACTTAGTTGTCGATTTAGAAAAACCACAAGATACATTAAAAACAGCAAAAGCCAATCTATCTGAAGATTTAGGTAAGCCAGATGCTAAGGATGAAAAGAAAGTAAGGGTACAAAGTGACTGTATTTTGTGCCATAGTTGTTATAGTTCTTGTCCTGTTTTGGAAGTAAACAAAGACTTCTTAGGTCCTTTCTCTCTTACTAGAGTGTTTAGGTACAACTCTCTTTCAACTGAAGGAGATAAGAAAAGTAAAATAGAGGCGGTTCAGACAAATGGAGTTTGGGACTGTACACTCTGCGGTGAGTGTGCAATGGTTTGTCCTATGGGGATAAATCCAAAAAACGACATTATGGGACTTAGAATGCAAAGCCAAGCTCAAGGTTTTTCAGATCCTAACATCCAATTGGGTGGGTTTGATAATAATTTTGGAGGCGGTGGCTTTAATACTAGTTTTAATACGGGATTTAACCCAAACTTTTAAAGGATTATATTATGGAATTCCCACAACCAGCATTTTATATTTTTAAATGCGAACAACAAAACCCACCACAAATGCCAAAGCCAAGTTGCGTAAATGGACAGACTCAGCAACTTTTTAACTATATGGCAGGAAAATTAATGGAGAAGGGGATTATGCAAACTGTAACTCCTATTAGAACTTCATGTCTAGGAAGATGTCAAATGGGGCCAGTAATGATGGTTGAGCCAGGGCATCATATGTATGTTGGAATGAATGAAGAGAAGATTGATAGAGTTATCGAAGAACATATTCTAGGTGGAAAGCCTGTTGAGGAGTATTTGATTCCAAAAGAATTTTGGGCTGAACCAATAAGTCCAGAAAAGGCTAAAGAACTGTCTGGAATGTAATTAAGTTACATTTATTCTCATAGCAGGGAGGAAATCCCTGCATCTTTTTCTGAGGAAGTATTCACTAAAGTTTTTATGATAAAATTTACAAATTAAATATTAATTTAAGGAAAAAATTTGAATATAGATCTTAACTGTGAAAACTTACTAAACCTAATGGAACTTCAAAAAACTAATAAAAATATTGCTCAAGTAGACAAGGTTATTAACAATACAAAAGACTTTGAAAAAATTGCGAAGCATGTTGTTAGCTTAAATGATTATCTTCACCACCATCACGGGTTTGTATCACTATCAAGCTCTCATAATTACCTAAAAATTAAATGTGATAATGACAAACAAGACGAAACAATTTCAAAAGAGTTCCATGAAAAAGTGAGAGCTTGGGGAGAGAAGTACAAAGTAGAGTTAGAAAGGGTTGATGGTAAGGAAGTTTACTATATCCTTGGTAGTTTGTAATCGAATTGTCACAAATAAAGAGCATAATAAAGTCTGCAAAGTAGGAGGTGAAGTACTTTGTCCCACGTATCCTTGTTAATAACTTTACCTCTTATTTTCGCAGTTTTCATTGTTTTTTCTGGGAAGAGTCTTCGGAATATTCTCTCCTTTTTCTTTGTTGGTGCTTTAGCTTTTCTTAGTGCTGACACAATTCATACTATAACTTCATTTGAACTAAGCCACACTTTTCATATAGCATTTATTATTCTAGATACTATCCTACTTCTATTTTTTTTACAACAAGGTTTTAAAGAGAAAGATAAGTTAGTCTGGGGATTGGCATTTGTTCAGATCTTACTTTACGGAGCTGTTCTCTCAATTGCACCAAAAGAGATTCAGCCTGATGTTTTAGTGGATGGCTCTTTTAATTTTATGTATTTAATCATCAATATTGTTGGTGGAATCATCATTTTATATGCTCTTTCATACATTGAAAGTGAGGAGTTCAGTAGACTTAAAAAGAATAGTTTTATAGGAATTCTATTTTTCTTTTTAGGTGTGATGAACTTTATTGTTTCAACAAACAATATTGAGATCTTCTTCTTACTTTTTGAACTTACAACGCTTTGTTCTTATCTTCTCATTAGATTTAGAGGGGATGAAGTTGCGGTTAAAAATTCATTAAGAGCTCTGTGGATGAATCAAGTTGGAGGAGTGGCAATTTTGATTGCTCTTATCTTCTCAATTACGAACTATGAGACAATATACTTCAATACTCTTTTAGAAAATGCAAATGGTTATATGTTTCTTCCAATCGTTTTCCTAGTTATCGCTGGATATGTAAAAGGAGCTTCTATTCCTTTTAATCCTTGGCTTTTAGGAGCGATGGTTGCACCAACACCTGTCAGTGCTATTTTACACTCAGCAACGATGGTGAAGATTGCTCCGTTTTTGATTCTAAAAATCTCAGGAGCTTTTTCTCCTTTTCTTTCTACTACCATAGCAATATTCGGAGCTTTTGTTTTTATGACAGCTTCTATTCTCGCTCTTTCAAAAGACTATTTCAAAGAGATCTTAGGGCTTTCAACAATCGCAATTTTGGCTCTTATTATGGCTTTGGCTGCTATTGGAAGTGAAGAGGCTAGAAATGCAGCGATTCTTCTTATCGTCTTCCACGCTATTGCAAAAGCATTGCTTTTTTTACAAGCTGGGATCTTAGAGAAAGTTTTTCATTTAAAGTATGTAGGGGATATTGAAAGCTTAGCTAATAGGTCTTCTTTTGTTCTTTGGACGATCCTTTTTGGATTTGCTGTTCTGACACTTCCACCTTTTGGAGCTTTTGTTGGGAAGTTTATGGCTTTTGAGGTTATTAGTTCTCAGATCTTAGATAACCCTTTTTATGGATTGGTTCTTATCTTTATTGCTATTGGAAGTGTTGTTCTTACTCTTCTTTATTTTAAGGTGGTTACAAAGCTGTTTAATAAAAGTGCAGATACAGACAAAGTAGATCTAACACCGATTCCTTTTATCTATAAATATACGTCACTTTCATTGGTTTCTATTGCTGTTATTGGGATCTTAGTCTCTTTTAATTATATGACACTTTTTCAAGTTCTTATTCCTATTGGGATCTTAGGTTTAACAATTGTAATGTTCTATCTAACAAAGATCAAAGATGCTGATAGGGTAAAAGAGTATCACTGTGGAGAGAAAGACGAGCTGGAATTGGCAACTTACTCTTTTGAGGTTTCTAATAAATATCAAAAAATAATTACTTACACTTCGCTAGCTCTTATCGGGCTAACAATTTTAGGAGGAGTCCTATGATTTTAGAGTGGATTTTATTTCTTTTAACTCCTGTTATCGGTGGGCTTATCTATGGTATTGAGAGAGTGGTAAGAGCAAGGATGCAAAATCGTCAAGGGCCTCCTATTTTACAACCATTTTACGATATGTTCAAGCTGATTGATAAAAGAGCTATGATTGTTCATCCCACACATATTATCTTAGGGGTGATGCACTTTGTGACTCTTTGGATTGTTGTTGGGTTTATTATCTTTGGAGGGAATCTTCTCTATGTTGTTTTTCTTCATCTTTTATCAACAATCTTTTTAGTTCTTGCTGGATTCAGTGTCCGTTCGATTTTCTCTCATGTTGGAGCAAATAGAGAGCTTATGGCAATTGTTGCCTATGAGCCTATTTTGATTTTTGTTGCTGTTGGTTTTTATATGATAAACGGGAGTTTTGATATCTCTGTTATTAGATCTAGTGGTAGTGAAATACTTCCTCTATTTTTACTTTTCTTGGCATTTTTAGTGATTGTCCCAGTGAAGCTGAAAAAGTCTCCATTTGACGCTGTGGAAGCTCATCAAGAGATTGTTGGTGGGGTTGAAATTGAGTATAGTGGAGTTTTCTATGAGATCTTGTATATGGCAAAGTGGGTGGAGTATATTTTTATCTATGCTCTTTTAGTTCTTTTTGCTGGAGATAGTTTGATTTTTGCAACGATTTTAGCCTTAGGAGTATTTTTAGTTGTGAATTTAGTCGATAACTCAACAGCAAGGATTAGGATTGATTCTATGGTGAAAGTTGTTCTTACATTAGGGTTAGTTCTTGGAGGAGTGAATTTGATAGGACTTAGTTTTGTTTAGTTTAAAACCCTTTAGAAAAAAATCCCCTTGGATAATCCACTACAATGCAGGAAGCTGTAACGGATGCGATATTGAGATCTTAGCTTGTCTTGGACCAAAGTATGACCTTGAAAGATTTGGTGTAATTAATAGCGGGAATCCTAAACAGTCTGATATTTTAATGGTGACAGGACCAGTGA
>JAOXRY010000401.1 GCA_025800305.1 Campylobacterales bacterium
TATAAACTTGGATTTAAAGAAGAGAAAATTGAAGAGATAGATCTTTTCAGCTGTGAAGAGTTTGAAAATCCTTATGTTCTATTAATCAAAAAAGAGTTTCAAGCACATAAGAAGATCTCAGAAGATGAGGAGTTTGAAAAAGATAGAGGGATGATTACCAAGTCTTATAAAAGACATTTAGCCCTTCAGTTTTTAGATCTTGAACCTAATCAAACCCTTTGGGATATTGGTGCTGGAAGTGGTTCTGTTGGAATTGATGGATATAAGAGGTACAAAATCCAAACTGTGTTTTTTGAGAAGAATGAAAAACGGTGTGAAGATATTGAAAAAAACCTTTCTAAACATAAAGTTTTAGATACAAAACTGTACCGTGGAAATGCAATTGGTAACTTTGAAAAAGAGGAAAAAAATCCAGATAGAATTTTTATTGGAGGTGGGGCTGATGAGGTTTTGAAAAAGCTTCCTTATCTTTATGAAAGATTAGCTGAAAAAGGAGTTATAGTTATCAACCTTGTTACTTTAAAAACTCTAACAATAGCTCTAAAAACTTTAGAAGAAAATCAAATAGAGTTTCAAGTCCAGTCACTTTCACTAACAAATTATAAAACAAATTTACTTCTTGGAGAAAATTCCAGAGAACTGTTTATTGTAAAAATTAATAAATAAGTCATTTTTATATGGTAGAATCTAAACAACTATTAGGGGACTATCATGAAAAAACTTTTATTTTTGTTACTATATTTTGCATCGACTGTATATTCGTTTTCGCCTTCGGATATTTATAACTTTTCCAATGGAGGAGCATCAGGAAACGAAGGCCCAACACAGGATCAAGTAAATACAGCATATTCTGGGACAACATTAGATAGTCAAGTAACTATTAATACCCAAGGAATTCAAGAGTGGACTGTTCCTCAAACAGGTACTTATAGCATAAAAGTTGCAGGTGCAAGAGGAGGAGGTAGCTATCCTAGTGCTTTATTTTCTGATTCAGTAAGAAATGGCTTTGGGGCGGTTATATACGCTACTGTTTCTTTAACACAAGGTGATGTTTTAAAAATCCTTGTAGGACAAGTAGGAACCAATGGGAGTAATGAAGCAGGAGG
>JAOXRY010000402.1 GCA_025800305.1 Campylobacterales bacterium
GTTCAGTTAGGACAATTTTTGAGAGCGAAGATTTTCACTGGGTTGCTAGTTTTAACAACTAATTTTAGTTGTAAGTGTGATTGTAAAAGATTAATTTTTTCATTAATTTTTTTAAGAAATAGCTTGACTGAGCTTCAAAAAAAGCGGAGCTACGGGCTTTTTCAAAGACTTATAAATATGTAAAAAAAAATACATTTTTTTTGTATTTTTGGTTTGCATAAAAAGACTCAAAAAATCTTTCAAATACACTTGTCGAAGCGATCTCTATTCATTAGGTTTAACGTCATGTTCAACACATCGTCTTCGATGCTTTGAATAGGATTTTGTTTTGTAAGTTATTGTTATTTAAGTTTTTATAGAGGATGTGCTGTGTCTGTTGTAGAGGAAATTTGGAGTCTCGCTTCTGAGAATTTGCGAAAGCAAATGACAGAAGATACTTTCCAAAAATGGATTGCAATTATACAGCCAGTATCTTGTCAAGATGATTCTATAAAACTAGGTGTAAGTAATAGCTTTTTTGCTGACTGGATCTCTGAACACTATCAATCTTATATTTTTGATGCCCTACAAGAAACCACTTCTAAAACATGGAAGATTTCTTTTGAAGAAGGTCATGATGCTCCAGCACCAAAAGTTTCGTACCAAGCTTCTCGTCCTAACAAGTTGAAAGCTAAGAAACAATCTGAGGCAATGAGTCGTCACCCTCAGATTAATCAACG
>JAOXRY010000427.1 GCA_025800305.1 Campylobacterales bacterium
CCTCCTCTTTGGGGGATAGGAAAGCTGAAAGAGCCTCTTGGGCAAGAGCCAGAGTTTCTTCATGATGGTAGAGCAAAGTCTTTGGAAGAGGCTGTTCTTTGGCATGGTGGAGAGGCTAAAGGTGTTAGAGATGCTTTTATGAATCTATCAAAAAAAGATAGAAAAAAATTATTGAAATATATTGGAGAGTTGTAGATGAGAATTTTATTAGGATTTGTTTTTACAGTAGGTTTGCTATTTGGTAATCAAGGGTTAGAATCTCTCTATTCTAATGTAGTATTAAAAAACAGTAAAGAAGCAGTTGAAAGTGCTAAAAATTTAGAGACAGCTATTAAAAAAAATAGAAATGTTAAAAAGGCTTTTAAAGACCTAATTATTAAGTGGAAAAGCGTTGAGTCTTTTTATATTCTTGGAGAGTTAAATGAGGATTACTTAGATACTCCAAGATATATTGATATTTTCCATCAAGGAAATGAAGATATAGAAAAGCAGTTAGATCTAATTATTGAATTAAAAGATCCTATAGAAGATCTTCTATATAAAAACTCCCATAAAAGTGTAAATGCTTTAGAGTTTATTATCTACAAAAGAGATCTTAAAAACAAAAGAGTTAAAAAAATCGCAATGATTATGGCAGGTGCGGTCAAAGGAAATCTTCAAGAGATATATGACAATTATAAATTAAATAAAAAGAGTTTTTTAAAAGATGAAAAAGCTTCTAATGCAATTATTTTAAATAGTTTAATTGAAAATTCTTACAAGCTAAAAGAGTGGAGAGTAGGTGATGCTGCTGGGCTTAGCAGAAAATATAAGGGTAAGCCAGATAATAGACATGGAGAATACTATACAAGTAAAAACTCAACTATGGCAATAGAGGCAATTATCAATACACATCTTACAATTTTAGACAAACAAAAATTTAAAAATTTTGGAGATATTTCAAGAAGTTATGGTGTTAATAATGAGATTGATACAGCTATCAAACATCTAAAAGAGTCTTTGGAAAAAGTAAAGAAAATTAATAATGATGATTTTACCAATGGACAAGATCTTTATAGATCACTTACGAATCTTCATAATACTTATTACATCTCTTTAATTGGTGCTTTAAAAGTTACATCAAAGATATTAGACGCTGATGGAGATTAATCTTTTTGAATATTTTATAGACCCTGGAAAGAGAGTTTTTTGGGTCTATATTCTATCTTCTTTAGTGATTGCTACAGGATATCTCTATCTGTTAAAAAATGAGAGAAGAGTAAACCTTTCAAAAAAACTATGGCTTAGCAGAAGTGCCATACTTGACTATCAATATTTCTTCTTAAGTTACTTTATTAAAGCTCTTTTTATTGTTCCTATTGTTATTGGTGCAAATGAGATAGCTTTTATGTCAGCTAGTTTTTTATTGGAAAATTTTGATTACGTAAGAGTAAGAGGGTTCTCTTATACAGAGATTATGATGATGTATACAGTCTCACTTTTTATCATAAGTGACTTTACAAGATACTGGCTACATAGGTTTCTTCATACAATCCCTTTTCTTTGGGAATTTCACAAGGTTCATCATAGTGCAAAGGTTTTAACTCCTATTACCTTCTATAGAGTTCACCCAGTGGAAAATATTCTTTTTGGATTGAGATACTCTTTGACAATAGGAGGAGTAAGTGGTGTTTTTATCTACTTTTTCGGTGCTATGATTGGAGTCTATGAGATCTTAGGTGCCAATGGATTGCTTTTTATTTTCTCTTTACTGGGAAGCAATCTAAGACATTCTCATATTAAAATAAAGTATCCAAAAGTTGTTGAGAACTTTTTAATCTCTCCTTATCAACATCAAATTCATCATAGCACAAGACACTTCGATAAAAATTTTGGAGGATATCTTAGTATTTGGGACAATTTATTTGGTACTATAGAGTTCTCAAAAAATGTGAAGACAATAAAGTTTGGTTTAAGAGAAAAGAGTTTTGAAGATCTAACTGAGCTTTTACTGTTACCATTTAAGAATCTGTATTTAAAAAGGATGAGGTGATGAGAAAAAAATTACTGTTACCAGTTGTTGCTGTTGTAACAGCTTCAGTATTTGTAGGCTGTGGAGTTTTAGGACTTGAAAATGGTCAAGATGAGGCAATGAAGCAAAAAGAGATAGCACTGGGGGAAAAACTATATTTTGATCCTCTTCTTTCAAAAAATAAAACACAAAGTTGTGCCACCTGTCACAATCCAGGACATGGTTTTGTTGATGATAGAGATAATGGTGTAAGAGGAGCTGGATCTTTAGGTGATGATGGAAAAAGTATTGGTGATAGAAATGCACCAACAGCAAGTTATGCCAAGTTTAGTCCTGATTTTCATTTCAATAAAGAAAAAGGCGAGTATATTGGTGGACAATTTTGGGATGGTAGAGAGCCTCACTTAAAAGGACAAGCTGGAGGCCCTCCAACAAATCCTGTTGAAATGGGAATACCATCGAAAAAATTCATGGCAGACAGATTGGAAAAATCTGGAATGTATAACAAGCTGTTTAAAGAGATCTACGGAGAAGATATTTTTGAAAACAGTGAGAAAACTTATGAGATGATGGCACAAGCTATAGGGGAGTTTGAAAAGACAGAGCAGTTTGCACCTTTTGATAGTAAGTATGATAGATTTTTAAGAGGTGAATATGACCTTACTCCATTGGAAGATCTTGGACGTAGCCTGTTTTTTAGTAACAACAACACAAACTGTGCAAGTTGTCATATGCTGAAAAAAGAAGACGCACCAAGAGATACTTTTACAAACTATCAGTATCACAATATTGGTGTACCACAAAATTATGAGCTTATGGAAAAAAATGTAGTAGATCCTAAAACCTTTGTTGATCATGGACTTTTACAGAATCCTCATGTTACAGATAAAAAATATGATGGGAAAATAAAAGTTCCAACATTGAGAAATATTGCAGTTACTGGACCATATATGCACAACGGAGTTTTTCAAAAGCTAAGCACTGTTGTGGCTTTTTATGATAAGTATACAAATCCTCAAAGAACACTCAATCCTGAAACAGGGGCTTCTTGGGATCTTCCAGAGGTTGTTGTGCAAGAGGAGGACATGAAGCTTCTTAAACAAGGAAAACCTTTTAATGACAGAAAAATAAAAGCCTTAGTTGCTTTTATGAATACTCTAACTGACAAAAAATTTGAACACTTAATTCCAAAGGATAACTAAAATGATGAGAGCTATAGGTTTTACTCTTCTTTTTGCACTAGTATTGGAAGCTAGTGGAGTTGTTAATGTCTATTCCCATAGACACTACGCTGTTGATAAAAAACTTTACAAGATCTTTAAAAAAGAGACAGGAATTAAAGTTAACCTTATCAAAGCTAGTTCAGCAGAACTTATTAAGAGAATAGAAAAAGAGGGAAAGTACACAAAAGCAGATGTACTTTTAACAACTGATGTTGGGATGATTGAGTTGGCAAAATCTAAAGGGATCTTCCAACCAATTAAATCAAAGTTTTTAGAAAAAACAGTGCCAGAGTATTTAAGAGACAAAGACAAGAACTGGTTTGGTCTTACTAAAAGAGCAAGGGTGATTGCTTACAATATTGATACAGTTTCTAAAAAAGAGCTCTCTTCTTATGAGGCTTTAACAGATAAAAAATGGAAAGGAAAGGTCTTAGTAACTAAATCTGCAGAGGTTTATAACCAGTCTCTCCTTTCTTCTTTTATTGTGACAGGTGGAGAAGAAAAAGCAACCAATTGGGCAAAAGGCATAAAAGCAAATATGGCAAGAAAACCAGCTGGTAAAGATAAAGATCAGCTTCGTGCTATTGCTGCTGGTATCGGTGATGTGGCTATTGTAAATACTTACTATGTTGGTCAGATGAAAAATGGAAGAAGTTTTAGTGATAGAGCGACAATGGAAGCTATTGGAGTGTTTTTCCCTAATCAAGAGACAACAGGAACCCATATTAATATCTCTGGTGCAGGGATTGTAAAACATAGTAAAAACAGAGAGAATGGAATTAAATTTATTGAGTTTCTAGCTTCAAAAAAAGCTCAGGAGATGTTTGCTCAGGTTAACTATGAGTATCCTGTAAATAAAGAAGCAAGAGTCTCAGATCTTTTAAAATCTTGGGGTAATTTTAAAGAGGATAAAACAGCACTTTTTAAAATTGGAAAAGAGAATAAAAAAGCTGTAATGATTTTTAATAAGGTTGGCTGGAATAGGTGAAGTTCCTAAATAGATATACCTTAGTCAGTATTGTACTAACCCTTACTATAGTTATGCCAATTATGGCACTTTTCTTCTACTCATATGGAGGAAGTAATGAGACTTTGGAACATCTGCAAGAGACAGTATTAAATGAGTATATTTTTAATACTCTTATTATTATTCTCTTTGTCTCAATTGTCTCTTTAATATTAGGAGTTATTAGTGCATATTTGACTGTTTTTTATAAGTTTAGATTTGACTATATTTTCTCATTTTTACTGGCTATGCCATTTGTCATTCCTACTTATATTTTAGGGTATATCTATAGCGATATTTTAGGTTTTTTTGGACCTTTTCATCTTTTTTTAAAAGATCTAGGCGTTGTTGATAGAAACTATTTTGATGTTTTGAATATCAAGTCTGTGATTTTCATAATCGCCTTGGGACTTTATCCTTATATCTATCTTATTGTAAAGTCTTCGTTTTTAAGAAACAGTTCCACTCTTTTAAATCCAGCACTTTCTTTAGGAAAAAATAGGTACCAACTTTTTTATCAAATTATCCTACCACTTTCCCGTCCTGCTATTGTTGGATCCTTAGCCCTTGTTATTATGGAGTGTGTTAATGAGTATGGAGTTGTGGCTTATTATGGTGTAGATACTTTAAGTACCGCGATCTATACCTCTTGGTTTGGGCTAAATGATCCTAAAAGTTCTGCTTTTTTAAGCATAATTGCTATGAGTATTATTTTAGTTATTTTGATGGTAGAAAAGTTTAGCCGTGGAAGAAGCAGCTATAAAAGTGAAGAGGGAGCAAAAGAGGTTGAGAAAGAAGAATTAAGAGGATTTAAAAAGTACCTAGCTTATGGTTTTTTATCTATTCCTGTTCTTTTTGGTTTTATTATTCCTCTTGTTTGGATTGTTAAATACTCTTTTGTCTACGCTGTTGATGTGATTGATGATGAGTTTTTAGATGCTTTTATTAATACATTTGTAGCTTCTTCTTTAAGTGCTGTTATTATTGTTCTTCTTGCTCTTTTTATCTCTTATAGCGTGAGAATCTCTTGTAAAAATACAAGATATATAACAAAAGTTGCAGGAATTGGATATGCAATTCCTGGAGTTGTTATTGGTGTTGGTGTTCTTTCTCTTTTTGGAGATCTGGATAATTATTTAATTGGAGTTTTTGATTTAGATGAACTTCTTTTAAGTGGGACTATTTTTGTTCTTGTTTTTGGTTATACGGTAAGGTTTTTAGCTGTTGGCTTAAACACTGTAGAATCTAGTTATGAAAAACTTAGTATAAATGTAAATAAAGCTTCTAGAAACCTTGGAAAAAACTATTGGCAAACCCTTTGGCAAGTTGAGTTTCCAATTATGAAAAAAACCCTTCTTTTTGGATTTTTATTGGTTTTTGTAGATGTGGTAAAAGAGCTTCCTCTTACTTTGGTTTTACGTCCGTTTAACTATGAGACACTCTCTTCAAAAACCTATGAATTTGCAGGAAATACAATGATTCAAGAGTCATCAATTTACGCTCTTTGTATTGTACTTATCTGCACAATACCAGTTATTATAAGTAATTTAAAAAGGTAACTTCTATGATAGATCTTAAAAATATTGGAAAAAAATTTGGAAATTCGGAAGTTTTAAAAAATATCAGTTTTCAAGTAAAAGAGGGAGAAATTGTTGCTTTACTTGGAAAAAGTGGAAGTGGTAAAAGCACTATTCTAAATATTATCGCAGGGTTTGAAAATCCAACAGAAGGATCTGTAAATTATAGAGATAAGATCTTAGTAGATGAAGGGGTTTGTATAGCTCCCCAAGATAGAAACATTGGTTTTGTTTTTCAAAACTACGCACTTTTTCCACACCTTACATTGGAAAAAAACATTGCCTTTGGAATTAAACATCTACCAAAACAAGACCAGAAAAAAATCGTCTCAGATCTTTTAGATCTTATTAATCTTAGTGGAAGCGAAAAAAAATATCCTCACGAATTAAGTGGTGGACAGATGCAACGGGCTGCTATTGCTAGGGTATTGGCAAGAAATAGTGAGTTGATACTCTTAGATGAGCCTTTTTCTAGCATTGATATTATGCTGAAAGAGAAGCTTTTAAATGAGATTAAAGAGATTATAAAGTCCCAAGGAAAAACAGCTATTTTTGTAACCCATGATCCAAGAGAAGCCTTGGCAATTAGTGATAAAGTGGCATTTGTTGAAGATGGAGAGATTGTGGAATTTGATACTCCTATAAATCTTCATAAAAACCCTAAAAATAAAACAGTTGAAAAGCTTTTTGGAGAAGAGAGCTTTATCTTTAAAAGTGTGGAGAATTTAGTAGAAAATTAATAAAAACTCTTGACAGTGATTTTGATAATTGATATCATATTTAAAATTAAAAGGTGGTATCATGTCTTTTGTAGGATTTACATACTTTAAAGATGAAAGTGTCAAAGAGTATCTTCCAGATTTTAATATCTACGAAACAAAACAGCAAAAAAGACTTTTAGCTTTAGAGTTTATCAATGGTCAATTAAACAAAGAGATCTTTGATGTTAAATCTACTCAAACAGATCTAGATCTTTTCCAAATCATATTTAGTAAAACTGTAGAGTTGGCGACTATTACACCAAATAGAAGCTGTCCAGGATGTGGTTGTGAGATATCTTCACTGATGAAAGTGATGAAATTCTTTGACTATTTTGATTTAGAATACGATGAAACAAAGCTTTTAAAATCAGATATTTGTACTGCTTCTAAGATAATAAATGGACTAGAAATAGAAAACGACAAGATAGAACTTAAAGTAGATATGAGAGAGAACTTTAATGAACTTGTTTTAAAGAAGATGATCCATCTTAACAAAGATAAAATAGTTGTTAAGAAAAGGGATAGGATTGAAATTAGAAGTGAAAAGAGTTCTAAATTTACAATAATAATCCCTCAATGGGATAAAGTTAAGCCAGATGGGTTACATGAATTAAATGGACATATTGCCGATGCTGGTAAAAAGTTTTCCAATAACTGTTCATCTATCTATTTGATTTATCCTCAAACCGAGAATTTTAATAAGCAGATAAAAATTCTTCATACAGGTATAAAATCTGACCAAGAAATAAAAGTAACCCCATATTACTTTCAATGTTATAAAAAAGAGATGGCAAAATCTCATAAGGAGAGAGTATGAAGTGGGAGGAGTACTATCAAAAGTTTATAGTTTTAAGTAGCAGTCAAGCTCCATTTCATGTGAAAGACAAAGCTATAAAAGAACTACAAAAAACCTATTTTAAAAGTGTAAATAGGAAATTTCAAACAAAGAAATATCAGGTTAGTTAATGAATACAGCAATTTTTTATGGCAGTACTGTAGGCAACACCCAAAGTGTTGCATTAAAAATCTCAAAACAGCTAGGAGATGTCCCAATTTTTGATATAGATAGAGAGGGAATTGGCTCTATGTATGATTTTGAAAAAATAATTATTGGAAGTTCCACATGGCATAATGGTGAACTGTCTAATTCATGGCAAAAAGTATGGCACCAATTTTATCAGCTTGACTTTGTAGGAAAGACTGTTGCACTTTTTGGTCTTGGCAATCAAGAAAAATATGACGAAAACTATGTAGATGCAATGGGGATTATCTATAAAAAAGTCCTTGAAAATAAAGCCAATGTAGTTGGTCAATGGCAAATAGATAATAATTACAACCATCTAAACTCAAAAGCAGAAGTTGATGGAAATTTTATCGGTTTGGCTTTAGATGAGGACAATCAAAGGGAACTTACAGACTCTCGTATTGAGAAGTGGTGTAACCAAATCAAACAATATATCCTATAAAAATCTAAAATAAAGTAATCATGAGTAAAAATAAATATAGAGATCTCAGTAGCGAGATCATAAAAGAAATTTTAAAAAATCCTAGTAAAAATATAGGTTGTGAATATCAGCCAATAATTGAAATCGATAGTGGGGTCACTGTAGGATATGAAGCGTTAGCAAGATTTTATCTAGATGGTTACCTTCTTCTTCCTGATGAGATCTTTCAAATCGCCCACGAAGATGATGAACTTTTTTTCCAATTGGAAGTGGCTACAAAAAAAATTCAATTTGAAAATAGCCCAAAAGAAAAAAAAATTTTTATTAACCTTGATCCACACAGTTTTAGTAAAAAATCATATCAACACTACTGGATGGAGCTTTTTCAAGAGTATAAAAATGTAGATTTTTCAATAGAGATTATTGAAAATCTTTCTGAATCAAATATGGCTATGGTGGAAGAGTTTATGAATTGGCTGAAAGAAAATAATATTCATTACGGATTAGATGACATTGGTGGTGAATATGGACTTCTACCAATGAAGCTTTTAAATAAAGTGAGTTTTATTAAGTTTGACAAGATGTGGTTAGATCTCTTACTTGACAATAAAAACTATTTGCCACTATTAAAAAACATAGCTGGGATTATTAAAGAGTATGGAGGAACAATAACTGTAGAAGGTGTTGAGAGAGAGGAAGATTTGGAAATTGTAAAAAAAATCGGAGCCCACCATGTTCAAGGTTTTTATAAAAAACAAGATTTTATAAAGTTTATTCCATAGGATTATTAAGGAAAAAATAAGAGAAGTATTTGTAGTATATGATAACAATTATCATTATCTTAAGGATTGTCATTGAAAGTTATTCTTTACTTACTCTACGCCTGTCCCCATTAGGAGACAAATATAAACTTAAAGGTTACAAATGAAAACAGCAGTATTTTATGCAAGTACTATGGGAAATACAGAAGATGCAGCAAAGAGAATTGCTGAAAAGTTAGATATCCCTACATTTAATATCGCTAGTGATGGTGTTGATTTTATGAATGAATACGAAGGATTATTA
>JAOXRY010000185.1 GCA_025800305.1 Campylobacterales bacterium
GGCTATCCTGTAATTATGGATGGAACCCACTCAACACAGCGTCCTGGAGGAAGCAGCGGTGTCAGTGGAGGAAATCCAGAATATGCTCCATATTTTGCTAAAAATGCACTTATTTGTGGTGCTGATGGACTTTTCTTTGAAGTTCATAAAGAACCTAAAACTGCAAAATCAGATGGTACAAATATGCTAAGAATTGATGAGTTTGAGAAAGTTCTTACAGAGTGTAAGGCAGTTTACGATTTAGTAAGAAATTAATTTTTAACAAATATACCAACAAAAAAGGAATAGCTTTTGCTCTTTTCTTCTAAAATAATTTAGGAGTAAAGTTGTGAAAGTTATTCTCACTCTTTTTTTTGTAATTACATCTCTTTTTTCAGATCTTATATCACTGGATAAAAATGGCGGAAATGGTATCTTTTCCAAAAGTGCTGTTTTATCATCATCTCCAACAATTTTTAGTGCTGGTGGAACAAGTGGTATATCTATATTTAGTATTGTTGATAATAAGCTGGAAACTAGGTCAACTGTTCTTTCATCAATCAATGTAAAAGATATTGAAATAGATCCAACAGAGAACTATCTTTATGCAGCTTGTGATAATAATGGACTCTATGTTTTAGACATAACAACACCAACATCTCCTACAACGGTTCAAGGAATTACAGCAACAGGTCAAACTATAGACATTTTTATTGATAAAACTAACAAATTACTTGCTGTAGGAAATGATAGCAACGGTGCTTACATTTATGATATTACTACTCCTAATTCTCCGTCATTAAAAACAAAATTACTTTTAAATACTGGTGTAAAAAAAGTCTCTATTTTAGAAAATTTCTTTGCTGTTGCTTTTGTCGATGGGACAGTTGAGGTTTATGATGTTACCAACGTCAATGCTCCAGAGAAAAAATACACTTTTTCAAACTTTAGTTCAGTGGAAGATCTTGGCTTTTTCAATGGACATTTTGTTGTTGTAGATAAAAATAGTGGTCTTTTCTTATATAATATTTCCCACATTGATTTACCAATTCTAAAAGGTATCTTTCCTATCCAGTATGGAAAAAGTTTTACAGTTAAATCTGATGAAATTTATTTAACAACAACAGATAAGATAATTTATACATTAGATGGTGATGATGTAACTAAACTACAATATAAAGGTAGTATTACACTTGATTTTTATGCAAATGACTTGGTCTTTTACAATGACTATCTTATAGCGTCAAAACTTGATAGAAGTTTAGAACTTTTAAAAGAGAGTCAAACAAGTTGTGTAGCAGGTGTGATTTATGGGAAAAACCCGATAACAAAAAACTGGGGAAAATTCTTTAATAGTTGTGATATACCAAGTGGTTGGGCAACTCAGCAAGAAACACCTACCGTAATTCAAACTCAAGATCTAAAACCTTATACAAAAGAAGATATTGATAAACTTTCTTCAGGATGGCACCTTTTAGGTACAAGTGCGCAAATTTCAGACCTTTCTATCTTTGCTGGTGCAAAATCAGTATGGAAATATAGTGAAGGTAAGTGGTATGCATTTTCTCCAAATGTAACTCTTAACGATAGAATTAGAGTTTCTAGTAGCTATGATCCTTTAGTATCTATAGAGGCTGGAAAAGGTTTTTGGGTAGAGATTCAATGAAAAGAATATTAACGTTACTATTTATCTTATCAGCTATATTTTTTACAGCTTGTGACAATGCTACAGAAGAGTCATCTTTTAAACAATCATCAACAGATGAGCAAAAAACAAATAATAGTGATGAAGAAGAGGATGTTAACAAACCTCCCCAAGTACCTTCTATATAGGTTATGTAGTAACTAAAAATAAAGAGATAAATAAAAGAAAAAGTTCTACCAATTCTATATTAGAACCTAAAACATCACCATTAATAAAACCTATCTCTTTTTTTATTTTGTATCCAATAAGAATTGAAAAAAAGAAACTTGCAAAAATAAGAATAACTCCACTAAATCCAGTAAAAAGGATGATTGAGCTAAGAGCTATCACAGTACTAACTGTCATTAGAAAATTTTTACTGGCTTTTTGAAGGATTAAAGCTAAAACACTTTTTTCATGGACACTAAAAAAGCTTAAGATAAAAGAGATTGATAGTCTACTTAAAATAAGTGCCGACATAAAAAGAAGTAGCCCATTTAAAGTTAACAGATACCCAATAGTAACAACTTTAAAGATGATAAAACCACATACCCAAATAATTCCCATTGCTCCAACATGAGAATCTTTCATAATAGTATAAGGATCTTTTCCACTTAACTTTCCATAATACCCATCAACAGTATCAATTAGTCCTTCAAGATGTAGAAATCCATAAGTTGCCAAATAGACAATTCCTACAATTATTCCACTAAACTCCAAAGAGAGAAAACTACTTACTATAAGAAAAAAACCTAAAGAAAACAATCCAAGGAAACCACCAATAAAAGGAAGAAAAAACATAGTCCAATTACCACAAGCTTGTGAAAATTCTCCTTTAAAATTCACATTAAAAACTGTAAAAAACCCTATGGCGAATTTTAGCCCCATTATAAGATCTCTCATTTTATCTTTTGTCCTATCCCAAAATGAACCAAGTGAACTTCATCACAATTTGAAGCAACTATCTGACCTACTTTCCCAACCACATCAATATACTCTCTTGAAAAATTATTGTCTGGAATAACACCTTTAGATAGATCTGTTAAAACAAATACTAAATTGGAATCTCTTACCATTAATTTTTCAACTCTTCTTATGATCTTTTTTAAAGGATACTTTTCCATCATCATATTAAGAACCCACATATTTAAACAATCGATTAGATAAGTTTTATTTTTTTTAATTTTTTTATGGATTTTTAATGGCTCTTCCAAAGTCAAAAAAAGATTTTTTCTCTCTTTCTGATGATTTTCAATTCTTTCTTCCATCTCACTGTCTGAATAGGTGTTGTTGTATGTTGCAACATAAAAAGGTTTCTTTGAAAGAACTAAAGCTCTTTGTTCTGCTAAAGCACTTTTCCCGCTTTTTTGTCCACCAATATATAATACTTTCATAAATTAAATTATAGTAAAAAACAACTCAACTCTTTGTTCTAATTACTTTGACCTTTAGTCAAAGAAATATGGTATAGTACATAAATTCAATATTCAAGGTAATACAATGATTAAACTAGAGTTCGTTGGTAACAAACCTATTATTTCACCAAAAGGCGTAACCTTTGCACAACACAAACATGATAAGTTTGAGTTTATAGAACCTGCTATCCACATTTTGGCAATGTGTTTAGAATTAAATGAAGATCATCCAACAGAAAAAATAGATCCAAATGAAACTTTTGGTCAAGAAAGAATTCTTGAGACTCTTTTAAAAGCTAATCCTGATTTTATGAAAACATATGAAAAAAGTATGGAGTCCCACAAAAATCATTTAGATGAGGAGATTGAAGCTGTTGATGAAACAAATCTCTCTCAAGAAGACAAAGAAGCTTATAGAAATAATTATAAATTTATGAAAG
>JAOXRY010000433.1 GCA_025800305.1 Campylobacterales bacterium
GAGGGAAGTTTTTCTATTAGTTCTTGAGATATGGTAGTTTTAGATTCTTTTGTATCTACTAAATTATTTTTCTTCCCATCTTCAACATAGATAGTCGAAACCTCCTCACCAAAAACCAATGAGGAGAAAGTCAGCAAAAAAAAGATCCTATATTTCATCTATATAATTACTTTTTGTAGAAAAATGGTGTTAGATCTTCACTATCTAAAATACCATCTCCATCGCTGTCATCATCTAAAATAAGTTCAGAATTAGCAATTTGTTGTTCGGTTACACCATAAGAGAAAAAATCAGGTTTTCCATCATTATCAGTATCAACTATTGCCAGATCTGAATCTCTAAATTTATCGTAGTTTGAAGCATATACCGCAACTGTTTTTATTCCACTCATTCTATCTGCAGATTTAGAAAATGTATTGGAGATTTCTATTCCTTTATCAATATCGTCTAAAACATCAACATAAATACCAATTAAACTACTTAGCTTTTCATTTTTTACAGCAGGTTCTTTTATGTTTGTTACCATTTTTGAAGCTTCTTTTAGGTACTTATAGGATTCTGTTTTATTCTTTGTTGTGACAAAAATATATCTGCTACTATTGATAAGGATAGTAATCTTGTTTTTTTCACTAATAGAAATAGACTCTTTTGTAATATTTGGATAGATAAGTTTTATATTATTTTCAACTGTTTCATAAAAATAGTCAAGATGTTTTTTAGAAAGAATTCCATCTTCCATAATATTGTAATTTATAGAACTTAGATTGGATATCTTATCTTTGTTATTGTTAGTTTGTTGAATAATCTTTTGTAGTTTCTCAATGGTTTGTTTAGACTCATCTAAAAGCCCAACTTCTCCTTGGTTTGTCGCTATTTCCAGTAGGGCTTCTGTTTGGATAACCCTATCATCTTCTTGACCTAAAACATAGTCTGTATTTCCACCATCGTAAGATCCATCAGCAATGGCGATCGCTTTTTCAAAAACTTCCTTGGCTTTTACCAGATCTCCTGCTTTTCCATAAAGATATCCTAGTTTTGAGTATCCATAAGTAACATAGTTTTTCCCTCTTAAGATTTCTGTTGTAGCTTTTTTTGAATTAAAGTAATCATCTAATAAAACTTTTGCTTTATTGGTAATATCAAGAGCGTTAACTTTATCACCTTCATTAAGATAAAAAAGTGCAAGACCAGGATTAAGTCTATTGATTCCTAAATAGGTATAAGCGTCCATTTTATCAGAGAAAATCATATCATCAGCCACAAGTTTTTTAATAGCTGTTTTACTATCACC
>JAOXRY010000449.1 GCA_025800305.1 Campylobacterales bacterium
AAGAAGTGGATTTCTGCAGCAGTTAGGGCTTTTACATGAATATCAGGGTATTTATCTTTTACTTTTCTAAAAATATCTAAATACCACTCTAATCCAGTGTTTGGATTGTGAGCTGATACGATATGAACTTCTTTGATTCCATTTTTAGAAGAGTTTTCAACTGTTTGCATAATCTCTTCATGGCTTAGAGTATATTGGTTTGGATTTTTTCTACTTGCACTATAAGCACAGAATTGGCAAACATCTTTACAAATATTTGTTGGGTTGATGTGTCTATTTATATTAAAATAAGTCTTTTTACCGTGAAGTTCTTCTCTTCTTTTGTTAGCATATTCCCCTAAAACAAAAAGGTCTAAGTCATAAAGTTTTAGACCATCCTCATATGTTAATCTCTCGTTATTTTCTAATTTTTTTATAATATCCATTTTAATCACTTACAATCTATATCTTTTTGAAATTTTCTTTTATTGTCTTGGTATACAAAACCTTTACACTCTTTTTGCAAATCTAAATCTGTAAATTGCAAAGAGTATAAAAGACCTTTTTTTCTAGTATCTGGGTCTTCTACTTTGCTTGTTTTAAAAACAGTAATATTAGTCACGTTTTTATGACCTAGAGGAGCTAAAATCTCTGCTAGTTTAGCTTCCCTTAGACCTGAAC
>JAOXRY010000002.1 GCA_025800305.1 Campylobacterales bacterium
ATAGATGAAGCTTTCACATTTTTTAAAACTAATAATATTGATGATTTAATCATAGATCTAAGGTACAATCCAGGAGGAAGTGTTACAACAGCAAGTATTTTATTGGATAAGATAGCAGGACATAACGACGGTAAACTTCAAATGACTCTAAAGTGGAACAATAATTTTAGTAAATTTAATGAAGAGTATCATTTTGAAAATGACGAAAATTCATTAAATTTAAAGAGAGTCTTTTTCTTAACAACATCAAACACAGCATCTGCTAGTGAATTGGTTATAAATGCTTTAAAACCTTATATGGATGTTGTCATTATCGGAGATAACACAAGTGGTAAACCTGTAGGAATGGCAGGAAGAAAGCACCAAGGATTAATATATTGGCTTATAAACTTTTCAATTTATAACTCTCAAAATAATGGAGACTATTTTTATGGTCTTTACCCTAACTGCTCTGTTTCTGATAGTTACGAATATAGTAGAACAGATAAAAGAGATCCCCTTTTATCAAAAGCTTTACACTATGTAGACAATGATAACTGTTATTAAATTTTTCTAGTAGCTTTTTTCAGTTCAGAGTACTCTATTAAAAAACTTATAGTTTCATTAATGTAATACTTTATTGCCTCTACATTTTTTTCATCTAATCTGGTCAGCCTATGACCTCTGATTGTTTTTCCATTGCCAGTTAGAAAACCAAACTTGTCATCAATCTGTACCCCTCGAAACCAGCCAATATGGACTCTATCTGGATAAGTTCTTAAGTAACAAACTCCACCAAACTCACAATGATATGAAGTAAGATTTTCTGTAAATTTTTCTTTTACACTCTCCCCTACTACCTCCATAATTAAACTTCTTACTTTGGAAAAGAGATCTGAATAAGAAGAGTTCATATCCATATCAAATCTCATCTAGAGCCTTGGTAATTTTTTCTAACGCTTTTCTCAACTCTTTTCTAGGAAGGGCAATGTTGATTCTAAAAAATCCTTTTCCATCTTTTCCAAAAATCATACCATTATGAAGAGCAACTTTAGCTCTATATAAAAAGATCTCTTCTAGTTTTTTCTGTGTCATTTCAAACTTTCTAAAATCAAGCCAAACTAAATAAGTTCCTTCTAATTTAATAACTTTTACTTTTGTGTTTCTAAAAGTTTTTTCTACTAGCTTGAAATTACCTTTGAGATACTCTAAAATCTCTTCTAACCAATTTTCACCTTTTGTGTAAACAGAAACAAGAGATGCAAGTCCAAATGCATTGGGAAGGGTTATCGCTCTTCGTTGAAGAACATTAGTAAACTTCTCTCTAAGTGCTGTATTTGAGGTAATACTGTAAGAAGTTGTAAGTGATGCTAAATTAAAAGTTTTACTTGGAGCATTAAGAGTGACTGTGATATTAGCAATTTTTTTTGAGATCTTCGCCATTGGAGTGAACTTTTTAAATACAAGATCTGAATGTACTTCATCAGAAACAATTACTATATTATTTTCCAAACAAATTCTAGCTAATTTTTCTAGCTCTTTTTTCTTCCAAACCCTTCCAACTGGATTGTGAGGAGAACAAAGAATCAACATCTTTGTTTTTTTAGTGATTTTTGATTTTAGATCTTTCAAATCAAATTTATAGTCTCCATCTTTCTCTCTCAATGGATTGAGAATCAATTTTCTATTTTGTTCCTTTACAACTGAAAAAAAAGGGTAATAAACAGGTGTTTGAACAATCACCTCATCACCTTCATCACTAAAAGCTTCAACACAACTACTTAAAGCCGAAACAACCCCTGGTATATAGTTAATCCACTGTTTTTCCACATCCCATTTGTGACGTTTCTTCATCCAATTTATTATGCTACTATAGAATTTATCTCCAAGTTCTTCATAGCCATATATTGTTTTATCTACCCGTGCTTTTAGATCTTTTTTTACAAATCCTCCAACAGGAAAATCCATATCTGCCACCCATAAAGGCTGGACATCTTTTGTCCCAAAGTATTTTTCTAAAGCAGTATATTTAATTGCGTCTGTATTTTTTCTATCTATTACTTTGTCAAATCTACTCATTTTATTGTTCCTTTTATCTTTTGAGATTATAGTAAAAACCTCATATTTTTGGAACAGAAGTCGCTTACTTCTGTTTTCATAGAAAGCTTTATTTAGAGGAGATCTATCATAAAAAAAATCATACTTGTTGACGATTCTGTAACAATCTTAGAAACAGTACGAATGGCTTTAACTCCTTTAATTGAAAGTGGAGAGATAGAATACGAAGCTAGAGAAGACCCTGCCCAACTTTTATGGGATCTACTAGAGGGAAAAACCACTTACGATCTACTTATCAGCGATATCAATATGCCACAAATGAACGGGCTAGAACTTATCGGCTACATCAAATTAGAACCAAGCCTAATAAAAAAACCAATTGTTGTCCTCTCTACAGAAAGTTCAGATGAGATGAAAGAAAAAGGGCGAAAAGCTGGGGTTTTAGGCTGGATTGTCAAACCTTTTAACGAGGTACGACTCCGTAGAGTTGTAAAACTGGCAACAGGTATATAATAACTGAAACAACAAAAAGTCCAATAACAAATATAGCAACTATACCTAAGCTTTTGAAAAGTGGACAGCTAAACTCATCCTCTTTATTTTCATAGGCTCCTCTTGTGAGAAGATAGTACAAAAACCCAAAGATAGGAATAACAAATACAATCACTTTTTTTATAAATGAAGTATCCCTCCCCTTTGAGTCTGCAATAGTAAAACCAAGTAAGTAGCATTGAATTGCTGCTAAAATAAAATATATCAATTAATCTTCTTTAAATAACCATTATCTTCTAAATTTTTATTTAGTATTGTAATAAGATCTTCGGATATTTCTCTAAAAAGTTTAGCCTTTATTTCCTCTATATCCCAATCCATTTCAGAAAGGATCTCTAAAAGAGAATCACTTTTGACAAATCTTTTGATTTTATAGCCATCCTCTGTAACTTCCACGACAGCTTCGTTAGGCTTTGAGAAAAGATTATGCTTCATCCCCAACACTTCTTGATAAGCACCAACTAAGAAAAAACCTAAAAAGTAATTCTTCTCATCTAGATCTACATCATGAAGAAAAAGCGGAGACTCAGGCTTAAAGCTCATCTCTCCATCACTATCACAAGTAATATCCCAAAGGCTTGCCGTCCTTGTTGGCTTTGTTTCTAGCCTATCCAATGGCATAACTGGAAACTTCTGATCCAATCCCCAAAAATCAGGCATACTTTGAAACATACTAAAGTTGACCAAGTATCTCTCTTGGATCTTCTCTCTAATAGAGACTCTCTCATAAAGATTCTCTGCAACTGCCAAAGCTTTTTTAATAATCAGATTAACCAAGACTTCCGTATTGGATCTATCTTGCAGATCTATATACCCTAAATCAAAAAGAGTCAACAATGATTCCATATGATCTAACGCATCATGAAGAAACTCCACAGCATTTTTAGGGTTAATACTTTGATACAGTTCATTCAGCTCTGCCACAAGAGGAGGGTTTGTCTCTTTAAGATCTAAAGAGTTTTCACTATACTCATAAGAGAAAAGCTCCAAAACAGGAGCAACAACCATCGCATGACTGGCCGCAATAAACCTTCCAGACTCACTATAGATATGAGGCTCTTTCACTCCCTTGTTTTGACAAATAGATTTAATCAAAAAGCAGACATCATTGGCAAACTCTTGGATTGAGTATGTTCTATTTTTCCTATCCATAGAGTACTCAACAGCAAGCCCACCACCAAGATCTATTGTATCAAGGTTCTCCGCTCCCATCATTACAAGTTCAGCGTAGATATTCCCAGCCTCTCTTATAGCCTTTTTTACAGGGGTGATATCCTCTAATTGAGAGCCTATGTGATAGTGAAGCATTGTTAAATATTGGGTTAGATTATTCTCTTTTAAGATCTTAAGAGCTCTTACAACCTCTGTTGCAGTAAGTCCAAACTTTGAATTAATCCCACCAGACTTCGCCCAGATTCCAATTCCAGAAGTATGAAGCCTAATCCTAATCCCAATATTAGGGATAGGTGTATCCATCGCTTTTGCAACCTCAACAATTGTAAGCAACTCCCCTAACCCTTCAATAGTTAAGGTTATATCATGCCCCTGAGCTTTAGCGATAAATCCCATTGTGATGAGATCTCTATCTTTAAATCCATTGACAACCAAAGGAGCTTTTTTATTATTGTAAGCCATTGCTAAGATTAGCTCTGCTTTACTCCCTGCTTCTAGCCCGTAGTTGTACTCTTGACCAACCTCTAAAAGCTCTTTTATAAACCCTGGATTTTGATTTACTTTTAGAGGAAAGAGTGCTTTAAATTTTCCATTGTAGTTATACTCTTTACCAGCATTTTTCACAACCCTAAAAAGAGTATCAATCTGCTTTTTGATTAAGTGAGGGAAACGAAGAAGAATCGGACCTGTTATCTCATCAGATCTAATACCCTCTACAATATCAAGAATAGCTGGGTTTGAACCTTTGTTTATACAGACTTTTCCGTCCTCTATAACAAAGTTGTCTTCTCCCCAGTTTTCTAAGCCGTAGTTAGTCATTTATAATCATCTCCAAAAGCTTTTCAGTAATTCTAAAATCAGATCTATAAGATCTAAAGTATAATCTCTGTCTATTTTTTTCAATAAATAAAAAATGGATTATACCAATTAATCCAACAACTTCTACCCTACTAAATTTTTAGCAAATCTCCTACCCTTTTTTCAATCAAGAGCATGTGTGGTTGAGTATTTGACCACAAAGCCTATTATTTAATCAATTATAATTGGCTTTTCTAAAAAAATCTTTATATAATCTTATCAATGAAAAAACTTCTACTTGTATTTACTCTTACCTCAATACTATTTGGTGAAACAATCAACATTGCAGTTGCTACAAATGTAAGCTATGCAATAAAAGATCTAATAAAAGAGTTTAATAAAGAACATCCACAAATAAAAGTTCGAGTCACTTTAGGAAGTAGTGGAAAGCTGACAGCTCAGATTAAAAACGGAGCTCCTTATCATCTTTTCATGTCTGCGAATATGGACTATCCTAATGCTCTTTTTAATGAGGGGAAGGCAACACTAAAGCCTGTTGTTTACGCCAAAGGTTCGTTAGCAATTTTGAGTAGTAAAGATCTGGATTTTTCTAAAGGAGTAGATCTTGTAAAAGATGTTAAAAGGATTGCAGTAGCAAGTCCAAAAACTGCTCCTTATGGAAAAGCTTCTGTTGAAGCTATGAAAAATGCAAAGGTCTATGATAAATCTAAACTAATCTACGGAGAGTCTATCTCCCAAACTGTTAGTTTTACAATAGCTGCTGCTGATATTGGGTTTGTTGCTAAGTCTGCTCTTTACTCTCCTAAGATGAAGAGATTTCAAAATAAATGGGTGGAGGTAGACCCGAAGCTTTATACTCCTATTAGCCAAGGTGTTGTCCTTTTAGACAAAGAAGCAAAACCTTTTTATGACTTTATTTTAAGTAGTAAAGCAAAGGCTATATTTAGAGATTTTGGATATATTACGGAATGAATATAATTGAAGCTACAGTAAAAAAGATTGATTCAAAAGAGTCACTTAATATTGTTAATTTTGATTTTCAAGGGAACTCTCTTTCTATGATGAGCCTTGAGGTGGGAGATCTGTACGTAGACTCAAAAGTCTCTCTTGGGGTGAAACCAACAAACATTGCCATTGGGAAAAACCTCAGTGGAAATTTGAGCTACTCTAATCAGCTTAGTGGAGAGATAGTTGAGATCTCAAATGGTGAACTTCTCTGTTCTGTGAAAGTATCAATAAAAGATATTGTTTTAGAATCAATAATTACAACAAACTCTTCAAAAAGAATGAATTTAAAAGAGAGTGATAAAGTGACTCTTTTTATTAAAGCTAGTGATTTATCTATCTTGGAGATCTTAAATGATTGATTACGCTCCGTTTATACTCTCTTTCAAGTTGGCTTTGACAACAACCATAATTTTATTTATCATCTCCCTACCCTTAGCATGGTACTTGTCACAAACCAACTCAAAATCAAAACCTATAATCGAAGCGATAACAGCCTTACCAATCGTCCTTCCTCCCTCAGTCTTAGGATTTTATATCCTAGTCGTCCTCTCTCAAAACTCCCCTGTTGGAAGCTTTTTCAGTGAGGTTTTTGATATTTCCTTAGTTTTTAACTTCACAGGTCTTGTAATTGCTAGCTGTTTCTACTCCCTTCCCTTTATGGTTCAGCCCTTGCAGAGTGGTTTTGAGAGTTTGAATAAGAATATGTTGGAAGCTAGTTATATCAGTGGAAAAAGCAAGTTTGAAACTCTTTTAAAAGTTGCTCTTCCAAATATCAAACCTTCTTTATTGACAGCTCTTATCGTTACCTTCGCTCATACAGTTGGAGAGTTCGGAGTTGTCCTTATGGTTGGTGGAAGTATTCCTGAGGAGACAAAAGTTGCTTCGGTTGCAATATACGAAATGGTGGAAGTTATGGACTACGCTGGTGCTCATTTTTATAGTGGCGTGATGGTGGCTATTAGTTTTGTTGTCCTTTTTAGTGTCTATCTTTTTAATCAAAAGCATAAGAAGAAGATTGGGATTGTTTAGTTATTTAACTAAACTTTTTATTTAGCTAAGTTACTGTTTAGTTGATCGACTAAACATTTTAAAATTAATGATTGATGAATAGATTAAGCTTCTTTAGAAGTTAGGAAAGAATTACTTAAGATCTGTCAAGAGTTTGACAGTACAATCAATGATGGATTAAAACATGCTAGTAATGTTATATGTTATCAAAATAAGATTGATTGACATATAAAAGTTCTTAGAGGGAATGTGACCTTAATAGTTGAGGCTCAGATTAAGATTTTTATTCAGTGAAATTTGTAGGCTGTTCATCTTTAACATACTCACATACATCGTGCCTTCTATACCCAATCGAACCATCACTTTCTTTTGAAAAATATGATATGCCCATATAAAAGTTTTCATTATTTATTGATACAACATGACCACTATCTTTTTGTCCACTACAAGATTCACTAATTACATTGCCATCCTTATCTATAGATTGGGAGCAACTATAATCATCACTTTGATAGCTATAATATTTTCTATATTCAAAATCATCTATAATTACTAAATCTTCATATGAATTTCCATCTTCATTTTCTATGAATCTATAATCATAAATTTGTAAATGATTATCATCTGATAAATACCAAGTCCCATAATTAAGGTTGCAAGTATCTGTACTATCGCCAGAGGACGCACTATATTGATATTTACAATATTCTACATTCCCATTTTCTTTAAAATTGAAATAATGAGTTTTTCTATAACCTAAACAGCTCCCCAATGTTAGAAAAGAACTACAAGAAACGGTATCTTCTTTATAGTAAAAATGGTAATCGCCTACTATTTTAGTTCCACCGAATAGTACATTTTCTCCTTGACATTTACCATCTGTAAGATTTGTACAATTATTTATATCATTTATTATATTCGAATCAAAACACTTAGAGTTTCTCATTTCTTCTGTTGTAGGTTCACCAGAACCACTGTCGCCACTTCCTCCACTGCTACCACCACAACCAGTAAATAATATCACTAAAAAAGAAAAAAGTAATACTTTAAACATAGAAACAACCTTAATTTACTATATATATCAATACTATATACAGTATTGATATGATAATTATATATTTATATTCTTTAAGAGTTATTTCAAAAGAATGAGTATGTAATGAAAAATCTGTCTATTGTCACTGAAGAAGAGCTAGAAAACTTCTATCACACCATATCTAAGAACATTAAAACAATAAGAACAGAAAAGAAAAAGCCACAATTAGATTTAGTTTTAGAAATGGGATTAAAATCCACTTCTTTTTACAGTAAATGTGAAAACTCCAAAAACAACCATCACTTTAATCTTGAACATCTTTATAAAATTGCTGTTGCATTGGATATAGATATAATAGAACTTTTTCAAGGAATAAAAACAACTAAATAGGTTAATATTTCCCTTAAGCTTAAGAAAAAAATAGTAAATTACCTTTTGATTATAAAATTAAAAAGTAAAAAATATGGAATTAGTTTATCTTTGGATTGAAAAATACAAAAATATAGAAAATCAGGGGTTTAATTTTAGTCCTAGGTTTAAGTGTGTGTTTGATGGCAAAAACTTAAAGATTACAGATAAAGAAAAGACAAAAGAACCTTATCCTAAAAACTTTTTTGGTGATAATATTAATATTACTGCTATTGTTGGGAAGAATGGGAGTGGGAAGAGTAGTATTTTAGAACTTATGAATTCTTCTGTAGAAGAAAATAAAGATATTAAGTGTTTATTTTTACTTGGCGAAACCTTTTATGGAAGTTTTGAAAAAAATATGATTCATAAAGAATATCTAGAAAATTATTGTAATCTTCAAAATGATGATTTTAAAAAAAGATCAATTTTTATTTTTGATAAAGACGATGTTGTTTTATTGAATATTGCACAAGTATTAGAAAAAAAGGCTAGTTTTTTTAGTTTTCTTAATGCAGATTTCATATTTACTAAATGGAACATTACATTATCAACATTTATTCCTATAAAACTTAAAAATTCTGATATTAGTTTACTCCATATTTTTCCTATAAATGAAACAATCTTGAATCAAGATGAAGATAAAAAATATCTTAACCTTTTTCTTTTTACAGTAATAACATTAGATAACTATCAGATAAAAAACAATTCTCATTTGATAAAGGAAATGGATGATAATTTTTCTAAAGAGGATTACTTTGAGTTTCTTGATAAAATAGAAATTAAAGAAAAGAATTCATCAGAACATAGAGTAATAAATACTTTAAAAGACTTTGATAGATCTGTTCAGAGACTGAAAGAATTAAAAGAAAAAAAATCTATTAATAGCAATGATATAAATGATCTAATTAACAATGATCTATATTTTACTTTTTATCATTGGCTAAAAAACAATCAAGGTTATGAATGTCTAAGTATTAATTTTCTTACAAAAAAGGACTTAACATTTTTAGATCTTTCAAGAGGAGAACAACAAAAAATAAGTAATTTGTCAATTATCGGTAATAAAACTTTAGATCTTGTTACTTCAAGAGAACACGACTTTTTATTTTTTTTGTTAGATGAACCAAATGTACATTTACATCCAGAGTGGCAAAAGAACTTAATAAATGAGATTCTTGTTATGACTAAAAGAGAATTAAAAGATGAATGGTATAAAACTATTCATTTTATACTTACTAGCCACTCCCCTTTCCTTCTCTCAGATCTTCCAAAAGAAAATGTAATCTTTTTAGATACTTATGATTGTGATGAAAAAGATAAAAATGGAATAGAGCAAAAAAAAGGAAATTGTAAAGTTATAGATCCTAAGATAAACACTTTCGGAGCAAATATCCACACCCTTCTAAGTCACGGTTTTTTTATGAAAGACGGGCTAATGGGAGAGTTTGCAAAAGAGAAAATAGATAATGTAATTAAGATCTTAAATAAACCAAGATTGACAGAGGAAGAGATCTTAGAGTGTGAAAATATTATTAAAATAATCGGTGAACCAATTATAAAAAGACAACTTCAAAAGATGTTAGATAGCAAAAGACTATCAAAACTTGATAAAATAGGCGATAAGATTAAAGATCTTGAGTATGAGTTGAGTATCTTAAAAGAACATCAGAGAAAAGTAGTAAAAGATGAACTTTTAGATAAGGGAAAAAGAAAATACATAAAGAAGAAAAACAATGAATAATTCAATAATTATTAAACTACAAGATCTTAAAAGCGAACTAAAATCTGATGGTGTTTCTATCCTTGGGGTTTTTGGAAGCTATGCTAGAGGGGATTATACGGAAAATAGTGATGTTGATATTTTGTATCAGGTTGATAACCCTCAAGAATTTGCAAAGAAGTATCAAGGATTTGAGGTTTTTTCCAAGCTTACAGAGATGAAAGAGAAGATCTCAAAGAGTCTTAATAAAAAAGTTGATTTTGTTGATAGAGATGGACTTAATGAGATTGGAGAAAGATTTATTTTAAAAGAGATTCAATATGTCTAAAGTCTCTAGCCATGCAAAGGTTCTTTTTGTTCTTAAGATGATTCATAATATTGAAGAGATTGTAAAAAGACATGATGGAATTGTAAAGGTTTTGGAAGATGAGATAGAGGCTCAACCCGCCCTTTTGATGTGCCTTATGCAGATTGGAGAGAATATTAAGAAGATAGATCTTGAGTATCTTGAAAAGTTCGATCTACTTATTGACTCTAAAGGTTCTTACGATGTTAGAAACTTTATTGCTCATGATTATGAAGGCGTTAACTTAGTCTATATTGAAGGAATAGTAAGAGATAGACTTCCAGTTTTAAAAGAGAAATTCAATCAATTAAAAGAACTGTTTGAGAATGATTCGGATTGATCCTACTAAACTAGTGAATATACAAGCAGATTTTCAAAACTTTATAAAAAATAAAGATTCAAAATACAATAGTAAATTTCAAAAATTCAATACCCTTTTGGAAAAAGTATTTAATGAAGAAGACAATAGCTTAATAGAAAAAATCATTTTTGCAGATCACACTACAATGGAAAACTATATAAAAAAATATAAAAATTATTTAAGAACTAATAACCATGACTTTATAAGTATAGAAACATTATGTAAAAAAGAAAATGAACCAACTAATATCTTAAAAGAGTTATTAGAACTGTACAACTATTATAAAACATTTTTAGATAGATGGAACTATCAAATTGTTAAAGAGTTAAATATAAATACTTGTTGCTATTGCAATAGAGAGAGTGTTCTAGTTTTTAACAAAGATAAAAAAGAAATGACAACTGCGGAAATGGATCATTTCTATCCTAGAAGTCTTTATCCTTTTCTTTCTATATCTATTTTTAATCTTATCCCATCTTGTAAGACTTGTAACAGTAAACTAAAAGGAGATTTGGATACTGGTGACATGAATAAATCTATTATTTATCCATACGAAGACAGCTTTAATGATAAAGCAAAGTTTAAACTAAATATTGAAAAATCAAATTTCTATGAAAAAGAAAATGGATTTAATCTTCAATTAGAGATCTTAAATAATAATAAAAAAGCAAAAAGAACAAAAGATCTATTTAAATTAGAAGAACTCTACCAAAACCACAAAGACATCGTCCTAGAGCTGATACAAAAAGAGTACATTTATAACGATAGCTATACCGATGAGATCTTTAAAAACTATGAAGGAACTCTATTTAAAAATAAAGAAGATCTTCAAAGGCTCATTACTTGCGGATATGTAGAAGATAAAGATCTTCACAAAAGACCTCTTTCGAAACTGATTAAAGATATTTCTAAAGAATTGGATGTAATATGAAACAATACAACCAATGGAATGAAGTAAAAAAAGATGTAGAAAAAGGCAAGAATATCTATTTTCATGAAAGAGAGATCTTCTATGGTCATCTAGGAGAAAATATTGGCTTTGAGCAATCAGGAAAAGGTGAAAACTTTGTTAGACCTATTCTTGTATATAAAAAGTTCAATAATAAAGTATTTTTAGGAATCCCTTTATCAACCACTGAAAAAAGAGGCAAGTACTATTTTGAATTTAACTTTAAAGAAGAAAAACAAAGTGTAGCTATTTTATCTCAGATAAAATTGATAGATTCTAAAAGATTAGATAGAAAAATAGGGAAAATGTCTATAGAAGATTTTGACAATTTGAAAATAAAATTGATTAGAATTTTAAGTTAGTTCAGAAGAGACAAGCTCTTCTGGGGTCTTTTCAGACATTTGTAAGAGTATTATAATAAAAAAATAAAGCTAGGTCAATAAAAGAAAAACAATGATTAAAATAAACATCCAAAAAGATCTTCATGGCACTTTAGGAGAGATGAAACTAGATGTAAATCTAGAAATCCAAGAAGGAGATTTCCTAGCCCTTTCTGGACAAAGTGGAAGTGGGAAAACAACACTTCTTAGAATTTTAGCTGGTCTTGAGAAGTGTGATGGAGATATAAGAGTAGATGATGAGATCTGGCAAGATGAGAAATTTTCTCTTCCTCCTCAAAAGAGAAAGATCGGTTTTGTTTTTCAAGACTATGCTTTGTTTCCTAATATGTCTGTGGAAGAGAATCTTCTTTTTGTAAATAAAGATAAAGATCTAGCAGACAAGCTTCTGGAAATGACAGAGCTTTCAGATCTAAGATCTCGAATTCCATCGACTTTAAGTGGTGGACAAAAGCAAAGAGTGGCACTTTGCCGTGCCATGATGAACAGACCGAAGCTTCTGCTTCTTGATGAGCCTCTCTCTGCACTAGATCCAAAGATACGGCTGAAACTTCAAGATGAGATCTTAAATCTACACAAAGAGTTTGGGACGACGACGATTATGGTGAGCCATGAGCCAAGTGAGATCTATAAGCTGGCAAATAGAGTTGTGGTTCTTAGTAATGGGAAAGTAACAGGTGATGGCTCTACAAAAGATGTTCTTTTAAAAACAACTGGTTCACAAAAGTTCTCTTTTTCTGGGGAGATCTTGGAGATTGTAAAAGTTGATATTATCTTTGTTGCTATAATCGCAATTGGTCAGCAGATTGTTGAGATTGTCATAAGTAAAGAAGAGTCAAAAGATCTTACAATCGGAGACAAAGTAACCATAAGCACAAAAGCTTTTGCACCAACAATAAAAAAGGAAACTAATGATTAAAATTTGGCACAACCCAAGATGTTCAAAATCAAGAGAAGCAAAAGGAATCCTGGAAGATTCAAAAGAGAGCTTTGAAACATTTGAATACCTAAAAGACTCTTTCACAAAAGAGGACTTGAAAGAGATCTTAAAACTACTGAATGTAAGTGACATTAGAGAGATACTAAGATCTAAAGAAGAGGAATACAAAGAGTTAAACATAGAAAGTCCAGAGCTTTCACAAGATGAGATCTTAGATTTGGTTGTAAAAACTCCAAAGCTAGTGGAGAGACCAATAATCATAAAAGATGGCAAAGCAGTTATCGCAAGACCAATGGAGAATCTTACAGATCTTCTAAATGATTAGAATTATTCTAGGGATTATTGCTCTTATAGCAATAATCTACCTTTTCTACAAAATAAAAAACTGGTTTTCAAGACTAAGACCAGAACTGAAAAAACAGATTCTAACCTTTGGTCTGTCTAATCTTTTGATGTTTTTTAAAGCCAAATGGTATTGGATTCTTACCATTGGTTGGAGAATTTTAAAAACTCTTTTAAGAAGGTAGCTGTTTATTTCTTTGGTAGAAAGAAAACCAATAGTAAAAAGATACCAAAAGACTATAAACCTACTGAAGAAATTAATAACTAAATGGGATATAAAAAGTGGTAAGAGCACATTCTTCAAAAAGGAGTTTTTGTAATCTTTACTTTTGAACCACAAGCTGGATAATTGGTTTTTTATGACAGAACAAATTAAATCTATTGATTAAAAATCTAGAAAAGTTAAATTTTTAGAGAGAGTTAATTGCTAGACTATACCCTTAACTTCTTAGAATTATACCTAGTTTTTTTTATTTCTGTTTCTCCAACTCAAACCACCTTTCATTAACCCCTTCTTCCTTAACACCAATCGGAGGTTTTTTATTACTCTGCCAAAGAGCAACACCTGGTTTAGGACAAGCTCTTACACACTCTGTACAGTAGATACAAAGGTGTGGGTTGTAGTGGTATTTTAGACCTTTTTTATTCTTCTCATTTTCTGGTGGGTTATCTACAGGGACAAAGAGAATTGCTCCTGGTGGACAGACTTTTTCACATTTAAGGCAATAGATACATGCTGGTTCTCCGTATTCTATAAGACCTCTGTAGCCTTGCGGTT
>JAOXRY010000007.1 GCA_025800305.1 Campylobacterales bacterium
GTTCAGAACAATTATCATATAAAGAAATGATGATTCAAACAGCAAAAGCTTTAAGCTTAAAAAGATTACTAATTCCTGTTCCTTTTTTATCAATAAATTTATCTTCTTTATGGCTAAATCTTTTTACTCCCGTACCATATAGGGTTGCAAAAGCTCTAATCGAGGGCTTAAAATCAGAAGTTGTAATTCAAAATGATAATGCAACAAAATATTTCCCTCAAATAAAACCAATAAACTATATAGACTCTGTAAAAAAAGCCCAAGAGGAAATAGAAAAAGACCAAGTAATTTCTAGGTGGACAGATAAAGGTGGTAGAGTTTGGGATAGAGACCATGATAAAGAGTTAGCAGATGCTATCTTTTTAGATAGAAAGGTTTTAGATATCTCCCAACTAAAACAAGAAACTGTCTATAAAAGTTTTATAAGTATTGGTGGAGAAAATGGTTGGTTTGCCTTTGATTTTTTATGGGAAATAAGAGGATTTATAGATCAGCTTGTTGGTGGAGTAGGTTTAATTTGTACAAACAAGTAAGAACGACCTCATACCAATAGGAGT
>JAOXRY010000015.1 GCA_025800305.1 Campylobacterales bacterium
GTGGGTATTAAAATAGCAGCATATGCTATAAACATATAACCATCTTTATACGTATCTTCTCTTTTTCCTGCCCAAATCAACTCTTCTTTAGTATATTCTGACTGAGAAGTCACATATATATCTTCCAATTTTGTTTTTGGATCTCTTAACTGTTTGTAATCTATTTCTATATTCATAAAAAAGATTATATCAAATGTGGTAAACTCTCCTTTTACAAATTTAATCTAATATACAAAATAAAAGGCTTTTGCCAATGAACATCGCTTTTGAAGTTGTTCCACGAACTCCTGAGGCTAGAGATACTCAGATAGATTTTATAGAGAAGAACTTAGACTTTGTAGACACTGTCAATGTACCAGATATCTTAAGATTTCCCATTAGAAGTTGGGAGGTAGGAGATAGTCTAAATAGAGATAAATATAGATTTATTCCCCACTTTCGTGCTATTGACTTTGATTTAAATGATGAATATATCTATTTAATTATTGAAAAATATAATTTAACCGAGGTTCTTCTTGTATCAGGAGATCCACCGCCAAATTTTTCTTATAAAGTTTATGATAACACTACCTTAGAGTTTATAAGATCCATAAGAAGTAGATTTCCAAAAATTACAATATTTGCAGGTTTTGATCCTTATAGATACTCAATCAAAGATGAGTTAAAAACAATGAAGAAAAAGCTTGAATATGGAGCTGACTATCTTATGAGTCAACCTTTTTTCGATATGAAGCTTTTAGAGATCTATGGAGATCTTATTCCTAGTGAGAAACTATTTTTAGGTGTTAGCCCTGTTGTCAGTGAAAAAAGTCAAAGCTATTGGGAAAAAGTCAATCATGTTGTATTTCCAAAAGATTTTCAGCCTACTTACCAGTGGAATATCGATTTTTCTAAAAAAGTTTTAGATTACTCAAAAAAGCACAATTCAAATGTTTATTTTATGCCAATTAATGTAAACCTAGAAGAGTATTTTCTACCAATTAAAAAGTATTTAAAGGAGTCATAAAGACTCCTTTTTTATTCTCCTACCACCCTTTTTAATTCAGCATTAGTAAGAAGAAGATTGTATCTTGCACTGTTAAGATCTGAAACTGCTTTTGTAAGATCTTCTCTAGCATCTAAAAACTGTGTACTATTTGCCACACCTTCATCAAACTTATCTTTTACAGATTGAAAACTTTTACTTGCACTCACTTTTGCTTTTTTTGCAACAACTAAACTCTTTTTAGCAAGGTTATAATTGGCAAAAGCAGAAGCTAGTTGATAATCAAGATTTAGTTTAAGATCTCTAATATTTTCATCAACTATCAAAGCGTTATACTTCATTTTCTGAGAATTTTTAAAAGTCTGTCCACCACTAAAGATATTCCAAGAGACATTAACAGAAGTTAATGTCTCCTCTTTAGGTCTTGTAACAACTCCACCATTTGTTAGCTCTTTGTCATAAAAATTCTTTCTCATTTCCAAAGAGACACTTGGAAGATATCCACCATTTAGACTCTTTTTTTGATTTAGTAGTGATGACTTTTGATAGATAAGAGCTTGAAGTTCACTTCTTCTTTCGTACATTTTCTCTTTTGCAATGTCAAAGGTATATTCTTTAAGATCTTCAGCACTTGGTTCTACCAATTTTTCTTTAGGATCTAAAACTCCTCCAAGAGTTCTTTTTAAAGTTAACCATGAAGTTCTAACACTATTTTGACTTCTTAAAAGTCCTTTCTCTACATTTAGCATATCAACTTCAACTTTTAAATAATCGTCTCTTGAGATAATTCCTTGTTCAAACTGTAAAGAGGCTGTTTTAAACTGTTCTTTTAAAAGATCTAAAGATGCTTTTTGATTTTTCTCTTCCATCTTAGCATTTAAATGGTTGATATAGTCTTTTTGAATTTTAAGTTTAAAATCTGCAACAGTTGCTTCTTTTTGATATTGGGCAACTTTATAGCTATCTTTTGCACTCTCTCTTGAAAAATAGTCACTAAATCCATTGAAAAGATTAATAGAAGCAGATGCAGACATCACCGTTGTTGTCTTATCTTGACCTACCAACTCTTTATCTCTAGTTGAACTTGAATAAGTTCCTGTTAATGATGGTAAGAACTTACTATTGGCAATAGAGATATCAGCATCACTAATAGAAACACTTGTATAGGCATTTTTTACCTGTGAAGAGTTGGAAAGTCCTCTTTCTACTGCCTCGTCTAAAGTGAGAGAAAAAAGACTAGTAGCTACTAGTCCGTATATTACTAATTTTTTCATCCTATTTTCTCCTTAATCTTCTCCATCTTAATAACAAAATAGAGCAGTGCTGGTGTTACAAAAATTGTAAATAGTGTTGAAAATGCAAGACCACCAGTAATAACACTTCCTAACCCTCTATAAAACTCACTACCAGGTCCTGGAACTAGAACTAAAGGTAACATTCCAAATACAGAAGTTAAAGAACTCATAAAAATTGGTCTTAAACGGCTATGGGTTGCACTTAAAACCGCGTCTTTATGGTTTTGTTTATGAACTCTGATATTATTCAAAGACTGGTGGACAATCAAAATTGCGTTATTAACAACAATACCAATCAAAATAATAAATCCAAGCATGGTAAGAACATCCAACGCTTGAGGTGCAATAAGCAAATTTGTCATTGAAAGACCAATAAATCCACCAGCTGCTGCCATTGGAACTGTGAATAAAATAACAAGTGGATAGATAAAATTACCAAACAGTGCACTCATTAATAAATAGATAATTAAAATAGCAAGAAGCAGGTTCCACTTCATAGCTCCAACAGTTTCTGTTAACTTATCAGCTTGTCCTGAAAGGCTAAGATCTACACCTTTTACCATAGGATTTCCTCCAAAAGATTTTAAGATCTTCGTATCTAAAACATTCATCGCCTCTTCCAAAGTCATTGTATATGGAGGAGTTATTTGCAATGTAATTGTTCTTTTTCCTTGGTAGTGTCTAATCTTTGTTATACCTGTTGTTCTCTCCATCTTTGAAAGTGTAGACATTGGTACAAGACCACCACTTGGAGTTGCTATTTGGGTATTGTAAAGTTCTTCAGGAGAGCTAATTTCATTATCTGCTTTTAAAGTTAGATCTATAGATTTTTTTCCCTCTTCTGTATACTCATCAATCTTTCTTCCATCCAGTAAAACATCTGCTGTAAATCCAAAGGATGTACTATTAAGCCCTACACTATTTAATGCAAACCTATCAGGTGTAATTTTTGCCTCTGGAAAAAGAAGTTCAATAGAAGGTACAGGACGAATCTGAGATCCTGGAATTGCTCCACTAATAGCTCCATAAAGCATTCCACCAATGTTTGCTAACTGCTCAATATTCTCTCCTGTGATATCAACATTGATACTTCTTCCCTCTCCAATACCTTGTTCAAAAACACCACTTTGCAAAGAGATACCAAAAACCCCTGGAAAGCTATTTACTTTAGGAATCATCATAGGGATAATTTCTCTTGCTCTTTGCTCTTTTGTAGAAGTGATTCCAGAAAGAACAAAGTCTCCTGCAAAAACATAAAACATCTGCTTGATAGGAGGAACTCCATCGACCTCTTTTTTTGAAAAGTGAGGTTTAGTCATACTAAATAAAGCTTCTCCCATGTCACTTCCCTCTTTATAAGAAAGTCCAGGAGGAGGTAGTAAAATATTTAAAATAAAGTTCTGGTTTCCTTGTGGTAAATACTCCATTTTTGGGAAAAGTGCATAGATTGTTAAAATAGAAAATAGCCCTAAAGCTCCAACTGTCATAAACTGATTCTTCACACTTTTTAGACTCCACGTCACTGTTTTCATTAAAAAATTATTAACTTTTCTACCAAAATCTACCAGTAAAGATTGGTGATCGTGTTTTTCTTTTAGCTCTTCCTCTGTTAATGTGTGTTCATGTTTTGCTGTAAACTTCATAATTTGAGTCCAAATCATTGGAATTACAGAAATTGATACAAAAAGTGAAAAAGTAATTGCTGACGTAACTGCTATTGCGATATCTTTAAATAACTGTCCCGCTTCATCTTGTAAGAAGATAATAGGAAGAAAAACAGCAATAGTTGTTAGAGCAGAAGCGATTAACGCACCCCAAACTTCATTGGCACCATCATAAGCCGCTTCAAAAAACTTTTTCCCCATTTTTCTATGTCTATCAATATTCTCCAAAACAACAATGGCACTATCTAAAAGCATACCAACTGCAAAAGAGATACCTGCTAAAGATATAGTATTTAAACTTCTGTCC
>JAOXRY010000019.1 GCA_025800305.1 Campylobacterales bacterium
AAGGCTTTTCATCTTCTGGAGCACTTAAAATAGCATTTTTTATTGCTGTAATATTGTTATAAACAGCTTGTACATTGCAAATCTCTGCTGGATCCATACCTTTTGACTCAAGAAATTCTTGGAAGTTTTTTCTAGCTTTGCTATCTTCTTCTCTTGAAATCCAGTTATAATTGATTAGATCTTTTGGTAAGATCGTCTCTGGAAGTTTTTGATTGGAAAAAACTACTACTTCATCTTGCATCCACTCTTTGTAATCAATACCTTCTAAGTAGCCTTTAGTAGAAATTAAAGCAACATCAAACTTTTTATCTATTAAACCTTGCTCCATCTTTTCACAATCACCAATAGTGATATTAAGCTCTGTATCAAATTTTTCATCTGTATTAGTAAGCAGTGATGGTAAAATATACTCACCAATAATAGGACACGCACCAACTCTAAATGGTAGTTGATCTGAGATGATTTTAAATAGATCTTTCTCTGTATTATCAATAATTTTTCTAAGTTTTAGAGCGATCTTTTTAAGTTCTTCACCTTCTGGAGTAAGAACAATACCACTTTTTTTTCTAACTACAATTTTATGTTTTAGGTAACTTTCGATTAATTTAATTTGCTGAGTTACAGCTGGTTGTGAAATTCCTAATTTTTTTGATGCTTTAGAAAAACTTTTAGTTTCTATAACTGTTAAAAATGTATTAAGTTTTGTAAAATCTCTTAACATAAATTTATTCTCCTTTTTAGTTTATAAGCGAATGTTATACTATCTAACCTTAACCTAAGCTTTCTCCCAAACAGTACCATTAGGAGTATCCATTATAGTCACACCAATTTTTGAAATTTCTTCTCTGATTTTATCAGCTTTTTCAAAATTCTTATTTTTTTTAGCTTCAGATCTTTTGATAATTAAATCTTCTATTTTTTCTTTTTCTTCCTTATCTATACCAAATTGAAAGTATTCATAAGAGTCCATTCCACCCACTCCTAGTAAGAGTTCAATAAAATTTATATTTGAAATAATTTCTTTTTTTAATCCCTTGTTTTTTGAATCTTCATTTATTTTTTCATTGGAGGATGTCACAAAATTATCAATATTTGAAAGGGCAACAGAGATATTGAGATCGTCACCCATAGCATTTAAAAGATCTTCTTTAAATTTTTTATTTACAGCAGATGTTCCCACACCATAAAGTGATTTTTTTAATCTATAAAGCCTATCAAGTCTCTTTTTTGAAGCTAAGAGATCCTCTTCATTGAAGTTAAAATCATTTCTATAGTGTACGTTCATTAAGAAAAATCTAATAACTTCTCCACCATAAACTTTTAAAGCATCCTTTAGAAAAAAGCTATTTCCTAAACTTTTACTCATCTTCTCACCATCAATTTTTACAAATCCATTGTGAAGCCAATACTTAGAGATCTCTTTTCCATAACCACATCTACACTGAGTAGCTTCGTTTTCATGATGAGGAAAGAAAAGATCTTCCCCTCCACCATGAATATCACAGAGAAATTCATCACCACCTAAAAATTCATTAACCATAGCAGAACACTCAATATGCCATCCTGGTCTACCTCTCCCTAAAGTGCTATCAAATCCAACTTCTTCTTTATTCTCTTCTGCTTTCCAAAGAACAAAGTCTCTAGAGTCTTTTTTTTCGCTATTAGTAATTCTATTTTGAACATCATCTTGTGTTTGTTTTGATAAAGAGCCATAAGCTTCATCAGTTGAAACATTAAAATAAACGTCTCCATTGGAAATCTGATATGCACTTCCTTTATCTATTAAATCTTGAATTAGATCTGCCATTTGATTAATATTCTCTGTAGCTTTTGGAGAGATGTCTGAATCTAAAACATTTAAAGCTTTCATATCTTTGTTATATCTATCAATATAGAACTCTGTTAGCTCTTTTAGGGTTTGTCCTGTCTCTTTCATCTTTTTTAAGATCTTATCATCAACATCAGTGATGTTTTTTACATATTTAACTTTATATCCGAAAGCTTTTAGTGTTCTGTATAGTAAATCAAATGCAATAGAAGATCTTCCATGACCTAAGTGGGCATCATCATAAACAGTTGGACCACATACATACATTGTGACCTCTTCTTTGTTTTGAGGAATAAATTCAGTTTTTTGTTTTGTTCGTGAATCTGTAAGAAATAGCTTCATTATTTTTTCTGCTTTTTAATTGATTTTAAAGTTGCAATTATTGCATAAATTAAAAGAATAGTGTATTGTTAACAACGGAAATTTTAAATAAGTGATTTTTATATATAATGAATAACTATTCAAATAAAGA
>JAOXRY010000058.1 GCA_025800305.1 Campylobacterales bacterium
TCAATCACCCTAGCTACAACCTGATAAACACCAATCATAGCTCCTAGCCCAACTGCCGTTGCTGCATCCATACCAAAACCTTTGAAAATTGCCAAAAATTGTGTTTGCATTGCTGTAATAGGAATCGCAATGAGGGAAAAAGCAATTGATAGAAGGATAAGGGTTCTTTGTTTTATTTTACCTTCTAATTCAATAGTCTCATCTAAAGCATCCTCTTCAAAATCACTGTTTGAGATCTTTAGATGTGACTTTAAAACAAAATAGTGAATTGGCAAAGCTATAACAATATGAAAAAGCCCTAAAATCTGATAGACCTCTCTCCACGAAACAATGGTTAAAAGAAAAGTAATCAGTGGCCAAAAAATTGTAGAGGCGAACCCTGCCATTAGTGTTATTTGAATAATAGGAAGCCTTGCTTTAACCCCTGCTAATTGGGAAAAAGCAACAAACGCTGCTTCATAAAGAACAAAAACAGAAACAGTTTCCAAAAACAATATTGCTATTACATAGTCAAATTTTGTCTCAATTGTAGAAAGACCAAAAAGCCCTACAGCACAAAGGATACTTCCTATGCTCATAATTCCCCTTGCACCATGTTTATCTAAAAACTTTCCAACCATTGGAGCAATAAAGCCACCAAGTAAGATCCCTAAAGATAAAATCCCAAAAATAAAAGATTTACTCCACCCAAAAGCATTAAAAAGCTCTTCAGACATAATTGTAATTGAGTAATAAAGTGTTCCATAGCCAACTGTAGTAGTAATTCCCAGCCCTAAAACTGACCACATAGTCCCTGGAATAAAAAAGCTTTTAAAGAGTGGTTTCATAACTAAATTGATTCTTTAATATGTAGTGATCGCTTAAAACTGTCTTTTTAACTTCTGCTTTGACTGATAGATTTAGTAACGATTTGTAAAAAATATAATCATATATTTCTCCATCTTTATAGGTAGAGTCTGTAGACACCCTTTGAAAACATGTTTTAATAATTTCTATTTCTGGTGAATTTGGCGTGCCATTAAGATCTCCTAAAAAAATAGAGATATCAGATCTATTATTGTTCATTTCTTCTTGTATTTTTGTGATCTGTTCTATTCTATTCTCACTTGATATATGGCAAAGGTGTGTATTACAAAGAGCTATCTTTTTATTTTCAATTAAAATCTCTACAAATTGTGCTCCTCGTTCTTCATCTTCTCCTTCATTAAAATATATTTCTTTAACATTTGTAATAGGAAAACGACTAAGAATTGTAAGGTTAGAAGAGCTTACTTTTCCATCTCTTTTTTTCTCTCTTGTAACCATAGAAGTTCTATAAAAACTCAGATCTTGATTAATCACTTCACTACTGGAAAACTCTTCATCATTATAGTCTTCTTGTAAGCAAATAATATCAATATCTTGAAGTTCTTTAGAGTTCTCTAAAATCCTTTTAGGAAAGTCTCCTTCATTTTTCCATATATTGAATGTTGCTATACTAAAGCTCATTCTTCAACAGCTCCACAAATTTTTTTCCTGACTCTTCCAAAGGTAAGGTATTATCAAAGTTCACTAAATTATTGCTATCAATCTTCTCATAGCTGCGATTGATTCTTTTTTCAATTTCCTCTTTAGACTCTCTTCCTCTACTTATAAGCCTTTCAACTAAGATCTCTTTAGGAACTGTGATATTAATTGTTATCACATTATCAAACTCTTTTTCAAAGTCCTTAATAGTTCCACGGGAGATTGAGATAATGTTAATCTTTTTATCAATTGACTCTTTAGCAATTCCATAAAAGTTCCCATGAGCACCCCATGTTGAGGCAAAATAGTCTTCATTTTTTAAGATCTTAAACCCTTTTCCCGTTATATAAAAGTTTGACTCATTGCTATCAGGAACTCTTGTTATATAACGATTTACAAAAGAAAAATCTGGGCTATTTTCCAACTCTTTTTTTGCAAACCTTAAAAGAGTATCTTTACCTACCCCACTTGGTCCAACAATTAAAATAATTTTTTTCATGAATATCTCTTTATAAAACTTTTTAAATCTCCAAACTCATCAATAGAATCTAGAACCTTTTGATGATCCCATTCCCACCATGCAATATTTAGTAGGTCTTCTCTTATTTTTTCATCAAAACGATACTTAATAACCTTTGCTGGACTTCCAACAACAATGGCGTATGGAGGAACATCTTTTGTAACAATAGAACCACTACCAATAACAGCTCCATCTCCAACAGTCACTCCCCCCCATAACTAAGGCGTTATGACCAATCCACACATCATTTCCAATAACACACTTGCTCTCTCTTCTATTTTGGAAAAACTCTTCATCATTTCCACCAAGACCAAACATATCTCTCCTATAGAGCATATGGTGTTGCATTACCTTATACATTGGATGTTGCCCAGGATTTAATCTTACGTAACTGGCAATATTTGAGTACTTACCAATATGGCTGTAGATTATCTGGCAATACTCACTGGTATAGGTAAAATCTCCAAAAGAGCTCTCACTAAGATTATTCTCTTTGCCAATCTCTACAAATTCACCAAAACTACAGTCATCAACTATAGATGAAGGATCTATAGTTGGTGACTTTGTTAGTTTGATAGATTTTGGTAAGTTCTGGCTCTCTATGTGGTACATCTTAAAGCCTAAAACCT
>JAOXRY010000080.1 GCA_025800305.1 Campylobacterales bacterium
GATGGTATCTATGCAATTCAAATGCAAGGTCAAATTTTCATAAAAAGATTACAGTTTAACTTAGATGGAACAATAGATATCATAAGTGATAATCCAAACTATTCAACAAAGACATTCAATCCAAAAGACAATCAAACACCATTGAAGATAATAGGTATGAAAACCCTATCAATACAAAGGTAAAAGGCTCTAACATGGGAAAAGGTTTTACTGCATTTAAAAAAGTTGTAAGAGATATTGATAGAGCAAATAAGAGAGCTATTAAAGAAAGAGAAAAAGAGCAACGTGAATTTGAAAGACAACAAGAACGTGATAGAAAAGAAAGAGAGCGTGAAAGAGTTAGGAAGAAAAAAGAGTATGAAAAAAGAGAAAAAGAAAGATTAAAAAGACAAAAACAAAAAGAGAAAGATGATATCAAACTAAAAAAAGCAAACTTCAAAAAAGCACTTGAAGATGAAAAATTAATCTTTGAAAAAAGAGTACAAAAACGTAAAGAGTTATCAATCAAAATGACTAGAGAAATATTAAAATAAGGATCCAATATGGAGTTTAATTTATTAAGTGGAATACTAGCACTTATTGCGATAATTGCAATCATATCTGCAATATATACAAAAGGACAATATAAAAGTAAGAAAAAAGAAGGTTTATCTTTAGAAGATGAAATATCTGAGTATAAAGAACAATTAAAAGATCGAGAGGAAGTGATTAAAAAGAAGGTTGAAGAGATTAACTCCCTCGATACTAATATAAAAGATAAAAAAGAAGAAATAAAATCAAAAGAAGAGGATTTAAAAGAACTTCTATCTCTTCAAAAAAACTCAAAACAACTTGAAAGTAATGTATCAAGATTAAAAGATAATATAGCAACCTTAGAAAAAGATATAAAAGATAAAAGTTCAAACCAAACAGAACTAGAAAAAGAACTAAGACTATTAAGAGGTAACATTTCATTATATTCTCCAACTGCCAAACTAATAGAAGTAGGTTTTTATGAAGAACCTAAATACTTATATGAAACAAGTGATAGATATAAAAGTGAAATTCAAATTATCAGGGACAAAATAAAAGCACTTATTAGAGATGGTAAAGCAATAAATGCTCCTGAGTCTATTGCCATAATAGATGATCCTTCATCTTCAAGAAAAGCTATCCAAGGTCAAATAAAAATAATGCTAAAAGCTTTTAATATAGAAACTGACCTATTGTTAGCAAATCTAAAACCTAGTAATTTTGCTAAAACTATGGAAAGAATTGAA
>JAOXRY010000119.1 GCA_025800305.1 Campylobacterales bacterium
ACTGCTCATAGTGATAGTGACCATTTAATTAAAGCAATAGATATAGGAATTACACATTATGTTGTAAAGCCTATAGATCTTAAACTTCTATTTAGTTATTTAGACAAGTTTAAAAAACAACTTTTCATAGAAAAAGAGCTGGAAGAGACAAGAGAACTTTTTGAAAGCATCACAACAACTTCTTTATCTGGAATATTTGTTTTTAATGAAAAATTCACCTACACAAATCCAGAGTTTCAAAAAATCACAGGATTTAGTGAAGAAGAACTTTTAAACAAATCATTTCATGAAATTTTTGCCTGTCAATATCAAGAGAAAGCTAATGAAATTGTCCAATTAGTAAAAGAACATAAAAAACTTGATGATAACTTCTTTGAAGGAAAGATATCAACAAAAGATGGCTTAGAAAAATGGGTTCATGCTTCAGTAAATACAATAAAACATAAAGATGACTTTATAGGTACTGGTAGTATTATTGATATATCAGAATTAAAAAACCTTCAAGAGAAACTTACAAGACAAGCCAACTACGACAATCTCACAAAAGCAATCAATAGGCATTATTTTGTAGAAATATATAAACATGAAGCCACAAGAAGCGATAGAAGTCAACAACCAATCTCTTTGATTATATTAGATATTGATCATTTTAAACTGGTAAATGACAACTATGGACATAATATAGGAGACTATATTCTAAGAGAAATGACCAATAAAATAACATCAACTCTTAGAGATTCAGACTCATTTATCCGTTGGGGTGGAGAAGAGTTTATTATTTTTGCTCCAGAAACAGATTTAAAAGGGGCATCAAATATAGCAGAAAAAGTGAGAAAATCAATTGAGGAGTATTCTTTTAAAGAAGTAGAGAAGATTACTATAAGTCTAGGTGTTGTTATGAGAAAGGTAGATGAATCACTGGAAACACTTGTAGAAAGAGCTGATAAAAACCTTTATAAAGCAAAAGAAACAGGCAGAAATAGAGTCGTTTCAGAATAAAACATTACAATTTGCAATGTTTTTTATATTTATATTTCAAAATCAATAAAATTCCAATAGAAATAATTTAAGTAAGGCGAAAACCATGGATCAAAATAAAGAAAAAGCACTTGATGCTGCGATAAAAGCAATAGACAGAGCATTTGGAAAAGGTACACTAGTAAAGCTTGGAGACAAGCCAGTAGAAGAGATTGAAGCAATTAGTACAGGAAGTTTTGGCCTTGACATTGCCCTTGGCATTGGTGGTGTTCCAAAGGGAAGAATTTTAGAAGTATATGGACCAGAAAGTTCAGGTAAAACAACTTTAGCACTACAAATTACAGCTGAAGCACAAAAAGCTGGAGCAACATGTGCATTTATCGATGCAGAACATGCCCTTGATACAAAATATGCAAAAAACCTTGGTGTAGACATTGAAAATCTTTTGGTTTCTCAGCCTGATTTTGGTGAACAAGCTTTAGATATTGTTGAAACTTTAGCAAGATCTGGGGCAGTTGATTACATTGTAATTGACTCTGTTGCAGCACTTACTCCTAAAAAAGAGATTGAAGGAGAGATGGGAGATCAAAACGTTGGTCTTCAAGCAAGACTTATGTCACAAGCTTTAAGAAAGCTTACTGGTATTGCCCATAAAATGGGGACAACAATCCTTTTCATCAACCAAATCAGAATGAAAATCGGAACTATGGGTTATGGATCTCCAGAGACAACAACTGGTGGTAACGCATTAAAATTCTACGCAAGTGTTAGAATCGATGTAAGAAGAGTTCAGACACTTAAACAAGGTGAAGAATCAATTGGTAATAAAGTAAAAGCCAAGATAGTGAAGAACAAGGTTGCTCCTCCATTTAAACAAGCAGAATTTGATATAATGTTTGGAGAAGGTATCAGTAAAGAAGGTGAGCTAATTGACTACGGTGTAAAACTAGACGTAGTTGATAAAAGTGGAACTTGGTTTAGCTATAAAGATATTAGGCTGGGACAAGGAAAAGAAAAGGCAAAAGCTTTCTTAAAAGAGAACCCAGAAACTAGCTTAGAGATTGAAAATACGATCAAAGCTAACATGGGATATGAACTTCCAGAATTAGAAAATAAAGAAATTGAAGAGGAAAACGAAGAATGATATACATAGACAATGTTTATGCAAATGAGGTCATAGATTCAAGAGGAAACCCAACAGTTAAAGCTACAGTAGAGCTATCAGACGGTATCAAAGCAAGTGCAATTGTTCCAAGTGGAGCAAGTACAGGTTCCAAAGAAGCATTAGAGCTTAGAGATGGTGATGACAGATTTGGTGGTAAAGGTGTGCTAAAAGCTGTTGAAAATGTTAATACAACTATTTCAGATGATCTTATTGGACTAAGCCCATTTGATCAAGCTTTCATTGATGGTATCATGAAAGATCTAGATGGTACAGATAACTACTCTAACCTTGGAGCTAATGCAGTTCTAGGTGTATCTATGGCAGTTGCAAGAGCAGCGTCTATGAGTCTAAATATTCCACTTTATAAATACTTAGGTGGTGCTAACGGTGTTACGCTACCAACACCAATGATTAACGTAATTAATGGTGGAAGCCATGCAAACAATACTGTTGATTTCCAAGAGTATATGATTGTTCCAAATGGTTTTGATAATTTTGAAGAAGCACTAAGAGCAAGTGCAGAAGTTTTCCAAGTTCTTAAAAAAATCTTTAGTGAGATGGGTGAGTCAACTTCACTTGGTGATGAGGGTGGTTATGCTCCAAACTTAAAAACAAATGTAGAGCCATTGGAAATTTTAACTCAAGCTGTTGAGAAAGCTGGTTATAAAACAAAAGAAAACTTTAATTTTGCTCTAGATGTTGCATCAAGTGAATTCTATAAAGATGGAAAATATACATTGGAAGGTGAAGGAAGAACAATCTCCAGCGAAGAGATGGTTGATTACCTTGTAAGTATGTGTGATAAATTCCCTATCGTTTCAATCGAAGATGGTTTAGACGAGAATGACTGGGATGGCTGGAAACTACTAACTGAAAAAGTTGGTGATAGAGTTCAACTTGTTGGTGATGATCTTTTCGTTACAAACAAAAAAATCTTAGCAGAAGGTATTGAGAAAAATATCGGTAATGCGATTTTAATTAAGCCTAATCAAATTGGTTCTGTAACAGAGACAATGGAGACAATTAGATTAGCTCAAAGAAATAAATACAACTGTGTAATGAGTCACAGAAGTGGTGAAAGTGAAGATGCTTTTATCGCTGACTTTGCTGTTGGTATGAATACTGGTCAAATCAAAACAGGTTCTATGGCTAGAGGTGAAAGAACAGCTAAATACAATAGAATTTTAGAGATTAGCACTGAAGTTGCTGGGGCTGAATATTTAGGAAAATCGATTTTTAAATAATCTTGAATTCCATCCGAGATGAACTTTTAGAAGGTGAGTCAAAAAGACTCACCACTCCAAAGTTCAAAATAAATAAAAAATATCTTTTTATCTTTATTCCCTTATTTGTATTTGGATGGTACATTACAGTTTTACTTTTTGGAACAAATTCTGTTATTAGGCTAAGTGAGCTTTCAACTGAGTTAGAAAATTTGAAAAACTCTGTTAAAATAATAAAAGAAGAGAACGCTAAACTTCAAAAAGAGCTCTTTGAATTAAAACAATTAAGAGGAACAAATTGAAAAAAACACTTCTTTTTTTAATTTTATTATCATCCACTCTTTTAGGAAGAGATAATCCTTTTAAACCTGCTACAAATATTGAGTCAATATCAAATAACAATCAAAAAAAATTCTATAAATTTAAAAAAGATGAACTAAGACTTCCTTCAAGTGCAAGGGTTATAAAGTCTGTAAAAATTGTCTATACAAATATTGATGGCTCAACTGGAGAAGTATCAAAAGATATAGAAAGATCTATTGATTGGCATGAACCAATTGTCTTTACACACAATAATCAATTAAAAGAAATTGAAGGCGAAGATTTTAGAGAGATTGAATTAAAAAATACAAAATTTATTGAGATATTTTTTCTAGATAAAGATTTTAAAATAAAAACTCCTTTTAAAATTAAACAACACTTCTTTGAAACAAAGCCATTTAGGGTTGTCCTTGATTTTAAAGGAGAAATTTCAAAAGAAAAAATTGAAAAAACTCTAAAAGAGAGATACTTTAAAAAAGTAACAATAACTACACATAGAGACTTTTTTAGACTAGTTTTAGAACTTGATAGTTACTATGAATATTTAATCACAGAAATTGATGGTGGTTATATGCTTGGGGTTAGATGAATCCCTATAGCAAACAAGAGATTTTAGAAGAAGATATTCAAGCTGTTGTAAAAGATTTAAAAAATCCTATCCTCACTGGTGGTTCTACAGTAGATCTTTTTGAAACAAAAATAGCAGAGTATGTTGGGGCAAAATATGCGGTTGTATTTAATTCAGGAACTGCGGCACTTCATTCAGCCTATTTTGTAGCTGGTCTAAAAGAGAATGATGAATTTATCACATCTTCAATGAGCTTTGTAGCCACGACCAATGGAGGAGTCTATCTTGGTGGAAATCCTGTATTGGTAGATATTAAATTTGATGGTAATATTGATGTCTCTAAAATAGAAGAGAAAATAACTTCAAAAACAAAACTTATAGCACCGGTAGATTATGCAGGAAATCCTTGTGATATTGAAGAAATTATGAAGATAGGGAAAAAACATAACCTTATCGTAGTTGAAGATGGCTCCCATAGTCTAGGTAGTTCTATAAATGGGAAAAAGATAGGTTCTATTGCCGACATGAAGACCTTTAGTTTCCATCCTGTCAAGCCTATTACTACCTTTGAAGGTGGAGCTGTTACAACAAACAATAAAGAATTTTATGAAAAACTAAAAAAGTTTAGATCCCATGGAGTTGTAAAGAAATCCCTTTGGAATCAAGATATGGAAGACCTAGGGTTTAATTATCGGCTTAGTGATGTTCCATGTGCTTTAGGGATAAGTCAACTTCGACGACTTGATAGCTTTATCAAAAAAAGAAACCTCATTGGAGAATATTATGATGAAGCATTAAAAGATCTAAAAGAGATCTCAACAGTTAGAATTAAAGAAAATAGAGTAAGTGGAAGACACCTCTATCCTATTCTTTTAGATAGATCACTTTGGTGCTCCAAAGAAGATATTTTTCAAAAACTTCAAGAAAAAGCTATTGGTGTACAAGTTCACTATAAACCAATCCATAAACACTCCTTCTATAGGCAAAAAATCAATAAATCTTTTTCCAATGCAGAAGATTTTTATAAAGCTGAAATTTCAATACCTTGTCACCAATCCATGAGTTTAGATGACGCTAAAGAGGTTGTAGAGACTCTAAAAGAGGTTTTTAATACCCAAGGAGTATCATGTGTTAGGTGAAATAGTAAAGTGGATTGTAGAGACAGTAGGAGACCTAGGATATTTAGGAATTATTTTTATGATGTTTCTTGAAAGTTCATTCTTTCCATTTCCTTCTGAAGTAGTAATGGTTCCAGCAGGATACTTATCTTCTAAAGGAGAGATGAATATCTTTCTAGTAATTATTGCAGGAATTTGTGGTAGCCTTTTAGGAGCATACCTAAATTACTTTCTAGCATTAAAATTAGGAAGAAAAACTCTTCATAAGTTTGGTCACTACGTATTTATAAAAGAAGAAACTCTAGACAAAGTAGAAAAGTTTTTTGCAGACCACGGAAAGATCTCAACTTTCACAGGAAGACTAATTCCTGGAATTAGACAGCTTATTTCTCTACCAGCAGGCCTTGCGAAAATGGATCTTAAGATCTTTACAATTTATACAGGATTAGGAGCTGGTATTTGGGTCACTATTCTTACCATT
>JAOXRY010000144.1 GCA_025800305.1 Campylobacterales bacterium
GAAGAACCAGTTAGAAATCTGAAAGCTCCTTCAAAAGAGAAAGAGCCAGAGTTAAAAACTGAGAAACAAGAGATTAAAGTTGAAACTCCTAAGGTAGAAGTTAACTCTGAAAAGATTGAGGAACCTGTTAAAGATGTGAAAACTCCAACAAAAGATAAAGAATCTTTCGAAAATGTTGAAAAAGAAGAGCTAAAAACAAACACTAAAGAAAGTGATAGAAAGGTTGAATCTGGTTATCAAAGCTCTATTAAGCAGTCTAAAATAAAACAGTCTGAACCAATAACATTGGAGACAATTTTAAATAATTTTGATAAAAAAGATGCACCTAAAATCAATGATATTGCAAAAAAATTCTTTCAAGATGAGATAATAGAACAACCTAAACAATCTCCTGAGAAAGCTCAAGTTCAGAACAATATTAAAGAGAGTGTAAAAGCTGTTAATCAATCAAAAATAGATCTAAGTTCAATTTTAAGATCTAACTCTAAAACTGATAGTAAAGGTGATATAAAAACTAAAGAAGCACCAAGAACTTTGGGATTTGAAACTAAACTTTCTCAAAATCTAAATCAAGACTTTACCAATGAGGTTTTAACCATAAAAAGTGGTGGGCTAAAACAACCAACTTCTTTAAACATTGGATCGCAAAATGCTATTTCCAATAATAGTCCCATCATAAATGAGGAAAAACAAGTTACAGAATTGCCAAAAATTGAAGAGACAAATATAAAAAGTGAAGCGACTAATAAAAATGAGATAAATCACTCTAAAAAAGAGACTATAAGTAGTTTTGCCCAGTCATTAAAACAGCAAGTTGAGGAGTATAGACCGCCAATCATGAAGGTTGCTCTATCTTTAACTCCTAAAAATTTAGGGCAAGTTGATGTGACAATTAAACAAAGAGGTGGAAAGATTGAAGTTAATCTTACTTCAAATAATCAAGCTTTACAGATCTTCACTCAGGGAAGTTTCGATTTAAAAACTGCATTGGCAAATATTGGTTTCAATGAGGTCAATATGAATCTAAACGATTCTGGCAGTAAAGATGGACAAAAAAGAGAACAAGAACAGAACGAAAAAGAAGAAGAATCTAACGAAGATGAGTTAGAAATCACTATGGAAAGAGAGGAAGCATAACATGGCTGGAGAAATTACAAGTAGTTTTAACACAAAAGTTGACAACCCAACAGGTGGACTTACACAATCTACAGGTTGGACAAACCCTAACGGTATTCTTGGAAAAGATGATTTTCTAAAGCTTCTACTTGTAGAGCTAAAACACCAAGATCCAACATCTCCAATGGAGACAGATAAGATGGTTTCTCAAACAGCAGACTTAACTGTTGTTGAATCACAAGAGACAATGAAAAAATCTATTGAGTCTTTGGCAGCACAGATGAAAACAACTTCATCTTATAGTCTTGTCAACTCTGTTGGTCAACTTGCTGATACGGGGAATGATAAGGTTCAATTTAAGTTTAGAGGAGAACCTACTAAATTTAATATTTTCTTTGAAGAGCCACCACTTGCTGGAAAGATGGTCGTCTATGATAGTACTGGAAACTCTATAAAAGAGATTTCACTTACAGAGTCGCAAATCAACAAACTAGCTTTAAATACAACCCAATCTTTTACTTGGGATGGAACAGATGCCAGTGGAACTCCTGTAGATTCTGGAACTTATAGAATTGAAGTTGAATATATGGGGAAAAACTCTAAAGAAAATAAAACAACAAGACCAGGAATTTACCCTATAGAATCTGTAAAATTTGCCAATGGTGAACCAGAGATTAATCTTGGGGACAATGGCTATGTTAAATTAACAGATATTAAAGAAATTAGAAAAACAGTTTCATAAGGAAGTAGAATTTGAACCAATCTTTTTATACAGCAATAAGTGGGTCAAAGTCCTATCAAAACGCAATAGATCTTACTGCCAATAATATAGCACACGTTAATACTATTGGCTATAAAGGATCTAGTACAGACTTTTCAACTCTGTTTGCATCTCAACTAGGACTTAATAATACAACTCACGCTTCTGATAAAAGTTATGGTTCAACTACCTCAACAGCACTAGATCTCACAGAGGGAAGCTATCAAGAGACACCAAATACTTTTGATATGGCACTTAATGGTGATGGCTGGTTTGGAATTGCTACTAGTAATGTGTTAAATGGTAGAGATATTGGTTTTACAAGAAATGGTGTATTTTCTAGAGATAGAGACTCTTATTTAGTCAACACTTCTGGAAACTACCTTCTTGGGACAAATTATCAAAATATAATCAAAACAGAAAATGGCTATGAAATAGATCCTAGTGTAAGCTCTCAAGATCCTAATCTTGTATCACAATCAAAGCTTTTTGTCCCTAAAGAGATAACATTTCCACCAACTGCTTCTACACAAGTAGAAATTCTTTCCAATCTAAATGATGATAAAGTTTTTTATACTCCTGCAAGAGAAAGTAGTGGGTTTAACAGTCTTTTTAATGATGATAATGAGTTTATAGATCTTAGAGATGGTCAAAATATCACTTTAAAAACCAATGGAAAAGAGTATAGTCTTGTCTACAAAGAAAATCCATCTGGAGGAAATGAGTTTAGTACAGTTAAAGAGTTAACAACTCTTATTAATCAGCAGATAAATACCAACTATCCTGATAAGGGTGCTGATGTAACTATAGATGGAAATGGAAAGATCTCCATCTATGCAAAAGAGAGTATTAATATTGATTTTGTAGCAGGAGATAATACAAACAGTAAATTTTTAGCAATGCTAAGTTCTCTTACAGGAACACTGGAAGAGAACTCTTCTACAAAAAGTTTTCCACTTCAAAGAATGGAAAAATCAATTCCAGGTGTTGTCGTTGATCCAAATGGAGATATAAAAAATGTAAAGATCTCTATGGTTTTAGTTGACAATAAAAATACCCATGGAGGAAATAGTTGGCAAATCACTTCTGATATATCTTCTAATGTAGGAATAGAGCCATCACTGGATATGGCAAATGTTCTTAATGGTACAGATGATACTAGACTTGTTCCTAATCAAGATCTATGGGTAAAAGCTGGTCTTGCTGAAACTATGTATATGAGTAGAAAAGAGGGATATGTTTTTAAACTAAGTCCTGATTCTCAAGCTGGACAAAGTGATAGCCTCTCTTTCAATTTAGATGGTCAAGACTATACCGTTAACATAACAGATGGTTCAAGTAAAAGAGATGTGGCTTCTCAATTGACCGCTGTTTTACAAGGTGCAGGTTATGAGGTTGCCAATGATGGAAGTGACAATATTGTTGTTTTTCCAAAAGGCGACTCTTTAGTTGTGAAAAATGGTACTTCGACAATTCCTGCTATCACAATTCCAGATCTTGCACTTACCCATATGACATATGGAGAGAACTTTACTACAGCGGAAGATTTTCTGTCTAAAATTAATAGTAATGTAGAAAAAATCAATCTAAAGATGGAGATAAAAGATGGAAAGCTAACTATGGCTAACAATAACTCTTCCTCTTCTTTTTTCTCTTTTAAACCAGGAGAAAATACAAATGTAAAATTTGTAACTGCTATCTCATCTTTAGGTGGACTAATAAGCGGAAATTCTTCTATTGAGTCAAATCAAATTTCTGGTAAAAAAATCTATGATCAAACATCTGCTCTTTATGAATTTAAGGAATCTGGAAAACAAGTAGATCCAAAAAATGTAACTTTAAACAACATGGGGGAAACCCTTACCATTAATCTAGATTCAATAATCAGTACAGTGGCACAAACACCAATAGTTGATGGATTTTCCCATAATGGGATTTTAAGAGGAAACTTTCAAGAATATGCTATTGGAGAAGACGGATCTATAAATATATCTTTTTCCAATGGAAAGACAACTTCTGTTGGAAAAGTTCCAGTTTATCACTTTCAAAATGACCAAGGTTTGGAAAAAATTGGAGATAATCTTTTTGTAGAATCACAAAATAGTGGAAAACCCTTCTTTTATCTTGATAAAAACGGAAATTATTTTGAAGAAACTCGTGTCTTTGGAAAGACTTTAGAAAACAGCAATGTTCAAACTGCGGTAGCATTAACTGAGTTGATAGTTTTTCAAAGAAGCTTCGGTGGTACAGCAAAGGCTATCACTACAAGCGATCAGATGATTCAAAACGCTATTAATCTCAAAAAATAACCCCTCACTAATCTTTTTTTAGGAACAAAGTTTGCTTATCTTTTCTAGGCAAAATGTTGGATTATCAAAAGCGTTTCTTAAAGTAGGAGAATACCCTACTTTGAGAGACGCTTTTATTTACTAAATTTAGTTTTAAGGACTGCCATATGATGCGTTCTCTTTGGAGCGGTGTTTCCGGACTTACTTCACATCAGGTTGCAATGGATGTGGAAGGTAATAATATTGCAAATGTAAATACAGTTGGTTTTAAATACTCAAGAACAAATTTTGAGGACCTAGTTTCTCAATCATCAAATCCTGCTATTTCCCCAGATGGGAAAAAGGGTGGTACTAATGCTACTCAAGTTGGTTCTGGTGGTAGTGTTGCTAGTGTTCAACAGATCTTTAGTCAAGGTGCTACACAGACAACAGATAAAAATACCGATATGGCTATCAATGGAGAGGGATTCTTCGTTGTAAGTAATGATGGTGGTAAAACATACTCATACACAAGAGCTGGTAACTTTACATTTGACGCTAATGGTAACCTTACAATGCCTAATGGAATGATTGTTCAAGGGTGGATGGCAAATGATGACTATGAAATCAATGCCACTGGTGGACTTCAAAACATTACTATTGAACCAGGACTAACAACTCCTGCTAAAAAAACAGAAAAATTATATATTGATGCAAACCTAAACTCAGGTATGTCAATCACAGAAAAAGAAAGAACTGCAGCAGCTCTTTCTATTAGACCAACTGATGACGTAAATGGTCTTTACGATTATGCCGGAAACAAAATCGAACTAAAGAAAAACATCGACACAGTAAATATGATTCTTACAAGAACTTTTGATGTTAATGGTACAAAAATGGAAAGTACTGCAAACTTTACTTTCACTTATGGAAAGAGTACTAAAGACTCCGATGGTCTTTTCACTTCAATGCAAGATTTAGTAGATGAAATTAACTTTAGAATTAAAGACTCTACTGGTGTTTATGACAACAAAGTCGTAGTCACTGGTGATGGACAAATCGCATCTGCTGGTCATGTAATTGCAGTAAATGGTCCTACTACTCCTGCTGTTGCTTCTTCAACTGCAAACTTCAATACAATCAGATCTTTTGATGGAGATACAGCTTACTTTAAAACAGGTCAACAAGTATCTGTAAAATTTGATACTGGTTCTGGCGCTACAGATACAGTTTTTACATACGGTACAGACTTTAATACAATTGATGAGTTAATTACAGCTGTTAATGGTGTTACTGGTGGAGCTGGAACAATCAAATATGATACAGCATCAGGTTTTATTAAAGATACAGCAGGAATTATCAAAAATGTTAAAGCCTTAGACTCAACTGGTGGAGCGCCTGTTCCTGATACAGATCTTGCTGCTATGAATGAGATTTTTTCTACACTTGGAGGAAAAGATGGCAGTCACTCTTACTCTTTAAGAGGAGAAGGTTATTATCCAAAACCTACTACAAACTCTGTACTTTCAAATGTACTTTCAAAATCAACAAGTGGATTTTATCTTTCTGAGCCAATGAAGAGAATCGAAAACTCTTTTGTAGGTTCTGATGATGTTGGTGAAATGTTCAATGATGAAGGTGACTCTATGCTTATTAAAGCAGGAGATGGTATTAAATTCTCAGTTGAAAACCTTGGGGAAACAAGAAGTTTTGTATATAGAGAGCCTAATGAACTTAACCAAAACTCATTCCTAACAAATAACTTCCAAGATAATGGTGATATTAATATTGTTACTGAAGATCAAACTTTTAGAAGAATGAATGACAGCTTAGGAAATGATGCTTTTATGGTTAAAGGACAAAAGATTAGAGTTACTTTTGATACAAGTACTGGAATGTCCACAAAAACATATACTTATGGTACAGAAGATGGTTTCCAAACAATTAAAGAACTTCTATTAAAAATCAATACTGATTTAACTTCAGCCAATGTAAGTTCAACTAAAAAAGTGACTTTTGATGATATTTTTGGTCAAATCAAAGATACTGGTAATGTACTAAAAGGTATGGATGTTCTTGATGAAAATGGAAATGACCCTGTAGCTAATACTCCACAAGCAAGACTAGATGATATGCTATCAAGTATTGACTCAACAGTTGGAAGTAAATCAGCAACTTTAAGAAAAAATGATGTTTATTACTTTACTACAATGCAAGATCTTGTAAATCTTTATCAAGATGCTATAGATGACGCAGCTGATCCAACAAACTATGCTTCTGCAATTGATGGTGTTGTAAGTATGAGTGATGATGGAAGAATAACGATTGATAATACAGGTTCTCTTCCTTTTAAAATCCAAACTTATGGATACCCTAATGATACAGACGCTAATAAGTTCTTAAGAGACAATTTAAGCTCTTTAGCTGATACAGTATCTGTTGGTTCACAAACATATTCCCAGAGATTCTTTGCTGCTTCTCACTCAACAAGTGTTGAAGTTTTTGACTCAAGTGGTAGTAAAACACAAGTGACACTTCACTTTAGAAAAGACCATACAGCAACAGGAAATACTGATAATACAACTTGGAAATGGTACGCAGAAGTTCCAGAACCAGCAAAACTAGAATATCCATCTTCTGGTCAAATCAACTTTAACAATGATGGTAGTATGCTTTCTTACTCACCACCATCAATTGTTTTAAACGCGAATACAGGTTCAAGCTCTGGTCAGTCAATCAAGCTAGACTTTGGTTCAATCAATGGATTTGATGGGCTAACAGCTTTCTCTGATGTTTCTGAAACAAAAGCTCAAGGTCAAGATGGTTATGCAGGTGGTACAATTAGAGAAATTACTGTTGATGAAAGTGGTACATTAATTGGTGCTTTTTCAAATGGTAAAACAGAAAGACTTGCAACGGTTGGTATTGCAACATTCTCTAATAATGAAGGTTTAGTAAAAGGCGGAGGTAATCTATATAACGAATCAGCAAACTCAGGTGTTGCACTTGTTGGTGTTTCTGGTTCTTCAAATAGAGGTAAGATTGCCCCTCAAACACTGGAGATGAGTAACGTTGACCTTTCAAGAAGTTTAACAAAGCTTATCACAGTTCAAAGAGGTTTCCAAGCAAACTCAAAAACTATTACAACATCTGACCAGATGTTAAATACACTATTACAGTTAAAACAGTAATAATTGAACTTCTTAGATAAGCTAGAGAATGCACAGCCAAAAGAGGCTGTGGCTCTACTGTCTGAGAGGTTTTCTCAAAATAAATTATTTTTTCAAAAAAATCTTCCTAATTTAGTCCAATTTTTAGACACACCTACAAAAAAATACGATCTTAATATCTCATCTGCTGGTATTAATATTCAAAATAAAGAAAATGGTGAATTTGTCTATCCTGTAATTGATGGACAATCAACAATTTTTTCTGCTTCTAAGGAATTGGCAGAAAGTCCAGCTTATAACTCAACATGGCATAGATTTGCCAATAATAATATCATTGATGAAGAGGATATTGATAGAGTTCCTATAACAGGAGATATTGTCAATAAAATTATTAGACGAATAAAAGAAGATGAAGACTTTAAAGAGGGAAAGCTTCAATTTAGCGGATACAAACAGCTTCCAGCAACTCTTTTTCTAGGAATTTCTGGAGGACTTCATGTTGAATATCTTCTTCATAAATATGAGATCTTACACTCTGTTCTTCTTTATGAACCAGATACAGATCTTTTCACTCTCTCTTGCTATTTCTTAGATTATTCATTACTTTATGAAAAAACCAATGAGTTTTCTTGTTATGTAGTAGTAAAAGGTTTTATTCCCAATGATGTTGTAAAAGATTTTTATGCCTCAAGACTTATCAGCAATACATTTATCCGTTTTGAACATTATGCTTATAGAGATAAATACATTGACGATGCTATCCAGATCTCCGAAGAAGCTTCAAAAACTTCAATGAGAGGATGGGGAACTTATGAAGATGAAGTTATAGGAGTTAATAATAAACTTAACTGGTTAGATCCTAAAAACCCTAAATATCCTTTTCTCTCACAGAAAAAAGATATTGGTGCTCCTATTGCTGTTGTTGGCAACGGACCTTCACTAAATTTTCTTCTTCCTTTTTTAAAAGAGAATCAAGATAATTTAATTATTCTCTCATCTGGTACAGCATTATCTCCATTAAAGAAAAATGGCATAGAACCAGACTTTCAAGTTGAAATAGAGAGAATGGATCATGTAAAAGCTTGGCTTGAAGATGCTGGACTTGAAAAGACTCCATTAATTGGTGCAGATATTATCCATGAGACTACACTGGATACTTCAAAAGAGACATATCTTTTTATTCGTACTGCTGCTGCCGCTCAAGAGATTTATAGTCCAAAATTCTCTCTTGATATGGCTAATCCATTAGTTGGTAATGCTGGAACTGCTTTAGCTTTAAACTTTTCCAAGGAAGTCTATCTTTGCGGTTTAGATATGGGATTTAAAGAAGATTCCAAACAACACGCTAAAGGCTCAAAATATGATGATATGGATGACAAATCTGTAGAAAAAATTCCTACAAGAGGTAATCTCTCTACAAATATCTATACAAACTCTCTTTTTTCACTTTCAAAGATCTCAATGGAGTATCTAATCCATAATGAAAAAGATTGTCAAGTTTTTAACCTTAGCGATGGTGCATATGTAAATGGAACTATTCCGAAAGAGTTTCAAGATATCAAACTAAAAAAAATAGATAAAGAAAAAGCCGTGAAAGAGATAAAAAGTGCTTTTACAAAAGAGGGCTTTTTTAACTCTTACGAGAGAAACTTTGAAGATGAGCTTAATCAATTTAAAAATGATATTCTCCACATTTTAAAAATGGCAAAAATCACAGATAAAACAATGCTTTTTAAAACAATTGATTTTGCCTTTTATGGTACAACAATTCAAAGAAGAAGCAATCCTGTTACTGGAACTCTATTAAGTGGAAGTTTTTGGCATATTTTAAATACAATTTTTGTTATGTTAATCCATATTGATAGAGATGATGTTGATGATCTTTATATGGATATAATGAAAATCTTAGAAAATCAGTTAGACAGGTACATTATTGGATAAACTTTTTGTTGCTTACAAACCTCCTTTTATCACTTCCAATGGCTTTTTAAAAAAGTTAAAATGGCAGAATAATCAAAAAGACGCTGGATTTTCTGGGATCTTAGATCCTTTTGCAAAAGGTGTTTTAATTGTTGCTTTCGGAAAGTATACAAAACTTTTTAGATTTTTAAAAAAAACTCCAAAAACATATAAAGCAACTCTATATCTTGGTGCATATAGTGAGACTTTAGATCTAGATAAGATAGAAAAAGTACAAAAAGTTGATAAATTAGATCTTAATAAGGTAAAAGTGGCAGTTAAATCTATTGAGGGAAAGCAAAAGCAACTTCCTCCAAAATATAGTGCAAAAAGAATTGATGGAAAAAGAGCTTATGAACTGGTTCGTAAAAACAAAGATTTTAAATTAAAAGAGTCTAAAATAGAAGTTTTTCAGTCTAAGTTTTTAAACTATAGTCACCCATTCCTCTCTTTCGAAGCAACCGTTAGTGAGGGAACTTATATCCGTGTTTTAGGGCAAGACATTGCTGAAAAATTAGGTTGTAATGGTGCCCTTACTTTTTTAGAAAGAACAAAAGAGGGAGAGTTTCATTTTGAAGATGAGAAATCTTTAGATCCAATGAGATACCTAGACTTAAGAGAAAACTTCTACTTGGGAGATAAAGATCTAGATTTTGGTCCTAAACTAAAACTTGATGAGTTACAATATAAAGATCTTGGGTTTTACTATATTAGAAAACCAGAAAATACCCTAAGAATTATTGAAATAACAGAAGAAAAAATAAAATACACAATAAATGGAATCAACCTATGAAAGAGATGAATACTCCTACTAAAACATATAAATCCTTTGCCAAAGTAAATATCTTTCTTAAAATCGTAGGTTTTAAAGATGGATACCACCAAATTGTTTCGCGATTTGTACTTGTAGACTCTCTTTACGATGTTATGTGGTTTGAACAAAACGATGGTAATGGTTTTGATGTTGTAGGAGAATTTGATTGTCCACTGGAAAGTAATACAATCTATAAAGCCTACAAAGCTCTTACAGAACATGTGAGCTACCAAAGAATAGAACAATTTTGTAAAACCCACAAAGTAGTTGTTTATAAAAATATTCCTGCATTTGCAGGTCTTGGTGGAGGAAGTAGCAATGCTGCTATGTTTTTAAATATGATTAATGAGGAGCTAAACTTAAGACTTTCCCTAAAAGAGCTTATAGAAATTGGTAAAGATGTTGGTGCTGATGTACCATTTTTTATTACAAAATACAAAAGTGCTAATGTAAGAGGCTTTGGAGAGATTGTTGAAGAGTTTGACGAGGAAGTTCCCCAAATTAAAACTTTTACCCCAAATGTAAAGTGTGATACTACAAAGATCTATAGACTCTACAGAAAAGATTTTTCCAAAAATATGTCTCAACAGCTTGATTTTGCAGATATGCTTTCTCACATGGATAGTAGGGAGATATTAGAAGAGTTTTCCCCTGAAAAACTTAATGATCTTTTTCAACCAGCCTTAAAATCTGAACTAGACTTAGAATTGGCAAAAAAAGATGGCTGGTTTTTCAGTGGAAGTGGTAGTAGTTTTTTTACTACCACTTGACGTTTAGTCTTTAATACACCTTACTGGAAATCCATAAGTTCTGTGTGCATATTGTGGTGATAATAATCCCCCACTAGTAAAGTATACTGACTGTGCTGTTGCCCCAGAGCTATTAGCATCGTATAACCAGTAGTCAGCTTCTATACCTAATTTTGTAATATTACCGTCTTTAGGCTCTCTATATCCTGCTAATGGCAATTTTAATGCCGTATTATAATTACTATCATCGAAAGGACTATTAGTATCTAGTTCTGCATTAAACTCTAACTTTGTTGGTATTCTAAAACCTTTTGGACAAACAGAAGTTCCATCTGTTTTTTCCCAAAAATTTTCTCTCCAAAAACCACTATTGTCGTCTGTAGTCCAATCAGTATATCCTGTTATAAACTTATTTCCAGCATTTGAATAATCTGCTGTTTGCGATTCCACTGTATTGCTGTCATTTTGCTCATGTCCATCATGCTTTCTACCCCACTGGTAATAAAATCCATAACACTTTGAATCATTTTTTGCTGAACATACTTGTGATGCTCCAAGATTTCTATCAAGCCAAACTTTTTCAGTTTTACTTGATATAACCTCCTTATAATTGACTCCATTATGTGTTATTATATCAGTATCTGTTTTTTCCTCATCTTCTATATTACAGCCAATTAAAAATATTGCTACCATTAAAGCAAATATATAATTGATTATATATTTAGACATCCTAACTCCTTATAATTTTTCATAGAATGATAACTAAAAAATCATAAGCAATAAAAGTTATTAAACTTTTATTGCTTTCCCCACTGTCTTATAGTTTTTTCCAATGATTCATAAGAGATAGGTTTGGAGATAAAGTCTTTCATTCCAGATTCAATACAACTGACTTTTTCATCTTCTGCGCTGTTAGCTGTCATTGCAACTATTATTGGTGACTTTCCATCCCTTTGATTTAAAATAGCTTCTGTTGCTTCTATACCAGTCATTTTTGGCATCTGCATATCCATAAAGATAAGGTCATATTGGTTTTCAATGGCTTTGTCAAGTGCTTCTTTTCCATCTTTGGCTAAATCTACTTGATATCCTAATTTTTCAAGCATTTTAAGGGCTAATTTTTGATTGATTAGCATATCTTCTGCTAATAATATTTTTATTGGATACTCATCTGCTAAAAGCTTTGCCTTTGTTTTATTCTCTCTTTTTCCACTGGACCATTTTTCAATCATATCAACTAATTTACTATTATTTACTGGTTTACTAAGATAGTCATCCATCCCTGCATTAATACAAGTTTCCCTATCTCCTTCCATTGCATTCGCAGTCATTGCGATTATTATAGGTCTGATATCACTGCCATATGTCTCTACTAAGATTTTTGTCGCTTCTAGTCCATCCATTTTTGGCATCTGCATATCCATAAAAATGATGTCATATTTCTTCTCTTTAACTTTCTTAAGTGCAACTTCACCATTTTCTGCTAAATCGCTATTAAAACCTAAGTTAGAAAGCATTTTAAGTGCAAGTTTTTGATTAATAGCCATATCTTCTACAAGAAGCATTTCTAAAGGATATCTTTCTCCTAACAACTCCTTGGATACTTGAATATTTTTCCCATCATCGTTATTAACATTATCACAAACTAAATCGATTAAACCATTTAAAAACTGCTCTTTTTTAAATGGCTTTGCCAACTGATAAACCCCTCTATCTATCTCTTCGTACTTTCCATGGGATAGATGATAAAGAATCATTGTTGGCTTTAAAATCTCTTTTTTATTTATGGTATTCAGTAACTTATCTTCTCCTATATTGGAGTTAGCAACAACTATATCGTATTGGCTTTCTTTTAATTTCCTCTCAAAATCTTTAAAATTATCTGCTTCAAGAACTTCCCCGTTCCAAGAATTTATATATCTTTTAAGAACTAATTTACTGGTATCATTGCTATCGCCGATAAGAATCTTTTTATCAGACAATGGAGTTGCTTTTTTATGAAGTGCGTCTCTTTTCGAACTATTTTGAACAAACTTTGTTTTGATAGTAAAGAAAAATGTTGTGCCCTTTCCAAATTCACTTTCTATCCAAATCTCACCACCCATTATTTCACTAAGCTGTTTACTTATACTAAGCCCTAATCCTGTACCACCGTATTTTCTTGTTGTAGACGCATCTACTTGAGAAAATGACTCAAAAAGTGTCTCAATTTTATCTGCTGGAATTCCAATTCCTGTATCTCTAACAGAGAAAAGAACTGTTGCTTCATCATCTTGAATACTTTCCAAGGAAACTTTTACAAAGATCTCCCCTTCTGTTGTAAATTTAACTGCGTTACCTATAAGGTTGACTAAAATCTGTCTTAACCTTACCTCATCACCAAATATTATATCAGGAACAGCACTTTCTATAAATGGAATTATTTCTAACTTCTTTTCCGTGATTTTTCCAGAGAAAAGATCTACTGTATTTTCTACACATTTATTTAAAGAGAACTCAATTTTTTCTAGCTCCATTTTCCCTGACTCGATTTTTGAAAAGTCTAAAATATCATTGATTATAGTAAGAAGGGAGTCTGCACTATACTTGACTGTTTCTGCATACTCCTTTTGTTCTTTATTAAGTCCTGTTGTTAAAAGTAGCTCTGTCATACCAATAACACCATTCATTGGCGTTCTAATCTCGTGACTCATGTTAGCTAAAAAATCACCTTTTGCGGTATTAGCCTTATCTGCTAAAGTCGCCAACTCTTTTGCTTCACTGGTTGCAACTTCTAGTTCACTGCTTACTCTACTTATCTGTCTGGCAATAATCACTCCAAGAATAATTACAACGAAGAAAATACCTATAACTACCATAAATTCCATCAAGTTATAGTCATACTTTTTATCATCAATCTCTTGCTGTAACTCTTTGAGTTTTTTATCACTCTCATAAAGCATTCGATTGGCATTTTCAATCATACGTATAAAAAGTGGTGGAGCTGTCTTTAAAAAGATTTTTATCTCTTTGCCCTTTACATATGCTTCATAACCTTTATCCAACCTGTTGTACTCTGTTCTATCTTTTAAAAGATCTATTAAATATTCAACTTTTTGTTCAATTTCAAGTATTTTAGGCTTTAAATCAATAATTTCAAGAATAAATTCTTCTTCATCTGGTGGAATATATGTGATAGTAGAGATTACTTCTGTTGTGTTAACAAGATTTAATATGATTTTTTGTTGTACTGTTCCTCCTTGCTCAAGAACAATAAAGAGTTTTCTAATACCGACTATATCGTTTTCTATATCCCTTTTAATACTATGTTGACCACCTATAGTTGTCGTTGTTGCCAACTGGAAAAACTTAGATCTAATATTAATAAGACCTTTTGTAATCTCCTCACCTATAGCTTTTCTTGCTCTTTGATTAGCTGTCTCTTCATCTAACTTTTTAATGAATCCTTGAAAAAGGAGGTGCATTGATATAAGTAGTATAAATCCAACTACAAAAGTTCCAAGTAATGCACTTAAATAAAAAACTGTATTTTTGCTTTTCTTAAACATAGATTGTTATTAAAACCCATACTCTGTAAAAATAGTTCTTCCTTCTTCTCCACCAGCAAAAGTAAGGAATTCTTTAACTAGAATAGGATTTTTCGAAAATGTTAAACCATTTAAAAGTAGTTCTTTTTTCTTTGCATATTGTTCATCTATTTCAATAGCTTGAACAAAGCCTTGATTTTCTGGCCACATGGTTGTTGCATGCCAATTAATGACAATATCTGCTTCTCCATCTCTTATTGCTTTTGTAAGATTTCTAGAATCTGTTGTGAGAAACTTGGTATTTGATGTTGCTTGTTTATATATTTTAGCTTTAGTTAAAATCTTTTTGGTCATCTTCCCTATACTACCACTTTCAGGATTACAAAGCACAACATTTAAATCTGGATTTAAAAGATCTTCAAGATTACCTTTGATATTTTTGGGGTTACCTTTTCCAACAACTATTGATGCTTTATTGTGTCCAAGAAATACATACTCTCCTAAAAACCCATCATTAAGATTGTTTTTTCTATAAGATGACGAACCTGGAAGGTAGAGATCTCCTCTTTTACTTGTTTTAAGACTATTATAAAGATCTTTAGAACCACCTTGAATTATTTTTACAGCAACGTTGTGTCTTTTTTCAAACTCTTTAGCTATTTTAGCCATAGGTTTAACCATGGTTATTCCGCAATATATTAGTAGCTGTTTCTTTTTCAGATCTGTAGTATTGCTTTTTTCTTTTTTATCACCACATCCTATTAACACAATAGATAATAAAAATATTCCAATAACTGGTAAGAATCTTCTTTTCATCTTTTTCCTTTTGATGATTATAGCTTATTTTCCCATTATCTTTTTAAGAAGTTTCTTAATCTCACTTCCTTTGATATCACTATTATCCCCTCTATACAAATGGTTTTCTAACCTTTGTACCATCTCTTTAACCTCTGGATTATCCACATGAGGAAGAAGTTTATTATATAGTTCTTTTTTATTTGAAAATTTAAATTTACTAAAGTTTAAAGTGAAGTTATTATCTCTACTCTTTTTTTCTCTTTTAAAATTAATGAAAAAACCAATAATGATCCCTACAATAAGTCCATAAATTAAAAAATAGTATTTCTCTAATTCTATATTTTTTTCATCTTTTTCTTTTATTTCTTGATTTTTTTCTTTTTTTTGAACTATTTCAGGTTTATCCCTTTTAATCTTTTTTGATATTTTTTTAACTTTTATCTGATAGGGCTTGGTAAACTTTGAAACAATTTTTTTCTTCTTAGGATCAAAAAACTTAATACTCTTTTTAGGTATGGCAAAATCATCTCCACTAAGATATGCTATTTTTACTTTAAAAACAGAGTACAGCCTTTCGTTTTGAAAAGAGTTTTTTATTGTTTCCTTGTCTTTATATACTGTAACTCCTTCTACTGAAGGTTCACCAAAATCTAAACCATCTAAACTACCAAAACCAAAGATAGTATATGTAACAGTAACTGCTTCTCCCTCTTTAACTTCTTGCTTATCTATCTTACTTTCAATTTCAAAATCTCCAACAACACTCACCCCCTTAGGAAGAGGTTTTACATTAATCTGTAGTTTGTTGGAATAAAATCTTTTACTGGAAGTTGTTGCAAACATAGATCTTCCATTTTGAAACTGTGCTACTAAAGGTTGTCCATCAATTTTCATATTTCCTGATTTTTGAGGAACTACTGTAAACTTTCTTTTAAAGCGATTTTTCTCTCCCAATCTTTGACCAAGCCACTGACTTTGAAGATTTTTCACAGTAAACCCTTCAATATTTTCAGGATCAAAGCTAAGTCCTGAAAGATTTACTTTAGAAGTGGCTGTAAATATAGCTTCTATCTCTAACTCCTCACC
>JAOXRY010000158.1 GCA_025800305.1 Campylobacterales bacterium
CAAGAACAGCATTTAAAATTGTATGGGACTCTATTCAGTCAAAGGGATTTTGGAGTGGTATAGTAAAAAACCTAACAAAAGATGGAAATTTCTATTGGGTTGAAGCAATGATTTTAAGAAAAATAGATAGTTCTGGAAGAGTTACCTACGCATCTGTAAGAACAAAACCTACAAGAGAGCAAATAGAAGCAGCAGAAGCACTTTACGCTACTTTACCATAGATAGTTAACCCTTTTAAGGGCTAACTATTAAACAAGTTCTTCTAAGGCTCTTTTTAGATCTTCTGGAGAATCGATACCAAAACTTTTACTTTCAACTTCAACCATTGCGATTTTTTTACCATTATAGATAGCTCTTAGTTGTTCTAATTTTTCAATATCTTCAATTGGAGCAGGGGAGAGACTACAAAACTCATTTATACTTTTCTTATCAAATCCATAGATTCCTAAATGACCAAAGTATTCGTGGTGTTCTTCTCTATCAAAAGGAATCTTAGATCTTGAAAAGTAGATTGCATCTCCATAAATATCTGTAATAACTTTTACATGATTAGGGTCTGTTGCAAACCATTTATCCATTTTTTTATAACAACTGGCCATTTTAAAGTCTCTATCAAGATTTTTAAGGGTTGTAATAACTTTTCCTACAACTTCTGGTTCGATAAAAGGCTCATCTGCTTGTACATTGATAATAAGTTCATCACTCTTAAGTCCTAACTTGTTTACAGCTTCATTAATTCTATCTGTTCCACTTTTATGTTCTACAGATGTCATAACAGATTTAAAACCGTGTTTTTTTACAACCTCTTCAACCTCTGTAGAGTCTGTTGCAATAACTACATCATCTAGTTTTTTTACTTTATTGGCAGTGGCTATAACCATTGGTAACCCATTAATATCCACTAAAACTTTTTTAGGGAATCTATTACTTGCAAGTCTTGCTGGAATAACTATCATCTTATTTCCTTTTTTATTTTTCTATATTTTCTTCTTTACGGCTAGGAAGGAGAATGGTGAACTTGGCTCCATCTTCAATATTTTCAACATTAAGACGACCGTTCATATTTTTTTCTATAATGGTCTTTGACATATAAAGTCCAATTCCTGTCCCTTGAGATTTGAATTTTGTTGTAAAGTAAGGTTCAAAAACTTTGTGAAGTATATCCTCAGGGATTCCACCACCATTATCTATAATTTCTATTGCGATACAGTTGTCTCGATTGTCGTAAATATTAATATTGATAGTAAATTTTTTCTCTTTATTATTTTTCTGCTGAGAGACAATGGCATCTTTTCCATTATTAATGATATTTAAAATAACTTGTTCTAGCTCTCCTATAAGACCATATATCTTTTCTTTTGATTGATTGTTTATTAATAGCTTAATATTATTAGATTTAAGTTGTCCATCAATGATTGTTTTAATCTTCTCAATTGGTATTTCAGGAGTAAAAAGTTTTTTCTCCTTATTTTCTTTAAAGAAGTTTCTAAAATCGTCAATAGTTTGGGAAAGGTGTTCTACTAAGGTTAAGATTTTATCAGTGGATTTTTCTATCTTTTCTTCATTGATTTTTCCTAAAGAAGAAGTAGTAGCTAATGAAGTGGCTTGTAATGAAATAGCATTAAGTGGTTGCCTCCACTGATGGGCGATATTTCCAATCATCTCTCCCATTGAAGCTAGTTTTGATTGTTGTCTTAAAACCTCTTCTTGCTCTCTCTCTTTCTTTAAAACATCTTGTACTTTTCTCTCCAAATTGTTGTGAATATCTTCTAGATCTGTAATATCTGTTAATACTGCAACGTGTTCATTTTCATTGTCTATTGTATAAATATTAGATTCAACTCTAAAAGTACGTATTTCCCCATATTTATTTTTTATTTTTGCTTTATTAATTCCATGGGGATTTTGATAAACATACCTATCCCAAATGATCCCATCCATGTCTTTTTTTAAATAACCATCTTCTTCAATAAAACTATCACAAATACAGTCAAATTTTTTATTAAATTCTCCAAAACTATCAATTCCAAAAAATTTTAATGCTGAACGATTTATTTCAATCATTTGATCCCCGTTGGTTAATATAACTAGGTTATTTTGGCTATCTAAGATTTTTTGAATACGTTTTTTTGAACTGGAAATCACATCAATGAACTTTGTAAGAGAAAACTCTAAAATAAGAATTAAAATAGTCATTATTCCAATAAGTTTCCAAATAGAGTGGATTAATTTATCTTGTATCTCCTTATAATATTTAGTAACATCATATGCAAGAACTATGTTCCCTATAATATTATTTTGAAAATCTTTTATTTTGTATCCATTAAAATCCACAAGGTACTCTTTATCTGCTGATAGCTTTTGGTGTTTCTCTGTTGGATTTTTTAAAAATGTTTGAAAAATTGGTATATTTTCTACAAGAAAAAAATCCTTATACTGACCGTATATTTTTTTATTATTAAAGGTGTCTTTATGAAGAAGAACTGCTGTAATTGGCTCTACAGCATATATTTTATGAAAAAAATGGTTTTCATAATCAAGTAAATTTTTGACATCAATACCAAACTCCACAATACCTATAAAATCCTTCTCCTTGAAAAGGGGAATAGCAATACGGTAAGTAACAGCATTTTGATCAAATAGTCCAGACTCAACACCTGAAAATATTTTTTTAGTTTTTAAAACCTGTGAAATAATAGGTCTTACCCCTTCAAGATTATCTCCAAACTTTTCAATCTTATGAAGTCTTAAAAGGGAGGTGTGATCGGTGTTATGAAAGTGCATTAGATTTACATGGAGTACTTCATTTTGAACATAAGTAAAAATAGGTTTTGTTTTTTCTAAAAGTTTTTTCCTATCTTTTTTTACTATAGCGTCTAAAATTTCAAGATCTTGGGATATGTATCCACCAATATATCTTAATTGGCTATCTATCTTGTTTAGTTCCTCTTTGTATAGATGATGGGATTGTTTTTTAATGT
>JAOXRY010000171.1 GCA_025800305.1 Campylobacterales bacterium
GTTGAAATATATGGGTGGGTTTTTGGATCAATATTTGGGTTTACTCTTAGACTAATTCTAGCCTCAACATTTAACTCACCTGCGATCTCTTCAATTCTTAGAAGTTCCCCTTCACTTTCAGCGTTGATAAATAAGATTCCAGCTTCGATTGCTTCTTTTATCTCTTCATCTTTCTTTCCTACACCACTGAAAATAATTTTGTAAGGAGATACTCCTGCTTTTAAAGCACGTCTAACTTCACCAATTGAAACACAATCAGCACCTGCTCCAAGATCTGCAAAATGTTTGATAACTGAAAGATTTGAATTAGCTTTCACTGCATATGCAAGAAGAGATTTTCTTGCTTTAAATGAGTCTTTTAAAGATTTATATTGGTTTGTAAAATGATTAAAATCGTACACATATAGCGGTGTACCGTATTTGTTAGCTATTGCTTTTATATCCACTTAAAATTTCCTAATATTTTTAGTAGATACTATCTAAAAACAGCTAAAAAAATCTAAATAATCACCCATCCTTTTTAACGGATTATTTTTTGATTTTTCTTAAAGAGTTTCCACACAAAAATTGAAAGAAGAACAAATGGTAATATCACTGCAATCTCAGGATTTAAAGTTCCTGTAGTAGCCAATTGTGAAGAGGTAAAAATCACACCCCATCCAGCTAATGTGATAAAAACAGCTGCTGAAGAAAAAAGAGCTAAATTAAAAAATCTGACACTAATAGGAACTGTAAAAAAAACAATGATAACCATAAGAGGAGCAAAAAATGGAACTAAATAGTTTGCATAAAAAACACCTCGTATTCTCTCTGTACTAATATCTTGTCCATGAAGAAGAGCAAAAGCTCCAATAGTCTCAACAAAAGAAAGAGTGCTTTTCCCCTCGTGAACTGTATCCATAACTGTTGGCTTAAATCCGCTTAAAGCTTTTAAAGTATCCAGTTTTTGAATAGAAATCCCCTCTTGCTGAATCCCATTTACAACTGGTTTATTCACTATTTCTACATCATACAAAAGCCATGAATCATTAATAAAAAAAGCTTTTTTCCCAGTTGTTTTACTAACAAGTTCTTTATTATTAACCCTGTAGATCTCAATATTGGTAGCTTTTTTTAAAATAGGTGATAGATCTTTGATATAAACATAACTGCTATCATATTTTAAAAAAAGATCTTTTGAATTAGAAGAGAAATACTTTCCTTTTAAAATTCCTTGGGCTCTCTCTTCAACATCGTGGAAAAAAACTCCTTGTAAAGACACAAAGAAAAAAATAATCACTGTTGAAATAATAATAAAAGGCATTAATACAGTTGTTCTTTGAGCACCGATAGAGTAAAGAGCCACAAGTTCATTTTTTCTAATCAAATGGATTTTAGCAGCAACAACACCAAAAACAACTGATATAGGAAGGGTTATTTTTAATGCACTTAACCCAATATACATTGAATAAAGCATTTTTAAGTTGGCAGAATCAGGAAGTTTATGAGAAACCCCCATA
>JAOXRY010000172.1 GCA_025800305.1 Campylobacterales bacterium
ATGATTCTTTATTCTTTTTTTTATTTTTTGGATTTTCTTTTGGACTTGGTTGACAAGAGTGAATAGGTAAAGTGAAACATTCAAAATCAGCATATATTGCAAAAGGAATTGGAAGTTTTTTGAAATGATTTTGAAATTTTAGAATGGTGTTTTTGGTTGGCATTTTTACAGCTACTGTTTCATTCTTGCCACAATTTAATAAATGTTTTTCTAAGAGATCTTCTTTGGTATAATGAGTAAGACACTTTTTACAAATATGAAGTTTTCTTGTTGTATCTTTTGTGATTTGTGATCTCACCAATCTTTAAAAGTTTTTTATTAAAGAGTAGTGTTGTTTTTCATCTTCTGAGTAGAGAAAAAGATCTATTGATTTTTGGCAATCGTTTTTATTTATCCTCAAAGGATATATTTTATTGTTATCATTAACTGAAAACACATTTATTCCTGGAAGATCAGGATTGTTATTTTCAAACTTTGCTATATCTTTGACTTTGACTGGAAAATTGATTTCTTTGAAATTCAGATCATTTTCATATTTTATTAAGTCTGTTAATCTTTCTCCATGAATTTCTTTTGGATGAAGGTCTCCCTGAAAACTCAACTGCCAGCGCACCCAGTCGCACCAGCATGTTCGGACATTACATCCGAGGCCAGCATGGAGACTGATGCCTCTCAAGCGTCTGCTACACCGGTGCCAACCTATGCTGAGGCTACCCAGCAGCTATTCTCTGAAACCC
>JAOXRY010000175.1 GCA_025800305.1 Campylobacterales bacterium
ATAACCTCTCTATCTTGATTGGCAATCCTAACATCTGATTCTCTTCCATCACCTAACCATAAACCTAAAAAATATGGTTCTATAGCTACACTGTTTTGTGAAAACTCAACAGGTACTTTATACCCTTTATAATTGGACTTAAACTTATCAGATTTTTTTAGATACTCTCTTACGGAGATATTAAGAACATCTCCATGTTTGTGTTTTCCCTGATTTCTGCTTCGCTTTAAAGATAAGATATGAGATTCATTAACACGATAATTAATTCCTTTATTTTGCCTTATCCAATACATTTTCTCTTGACCTCTAGCCAAAGAAAGGACTTTTCTTGGAGTAGAATCATCTCCCATTAAAAGATCTCCAACTTGAACATCTTCAACATTTTTAAGATCTCCAGAATACATCAAGACTTTTGTTTCCTTAGCCAGACATTTCCCCATTGCTGGACGGGCTGCGATAATAATCATATCCCCTTTACCAAAACCTTTGGTAAGATTATTCAGCCCAATAAACCCTGTGTCAACACCGATAACCCCGTGGTTACCCATCTCTTTATTTTTCTTGATTTGTGCTAATGTGGATGATGTAATATCCTCTCCATCTCTAAAGTCTTTTGAAGTTGCATCACTGGTAATTTGATAAAGCTTTTGCTGGATAATATCGACAGCTTCCTCACTGCCCATCTCCTCTTCCATGGTAACTTTTTTAATATCAGTTGTGAGAGTAACAAGCTCTCTTTTCATATGAAGTTCTAATATCTCATCAACATAGGCTTTTGTATTGGAAAGAGGATATGTTGAAATAACATCTAAAAGAGCAGTCTCATCAAACTCACTCTCATCTATTTTTTTCTTAATAAACTCTTCATCAATTGGAAGATCTTCAGAGTGGAGATCTTCCATTGCTTTGAAAAATTTTTGATGAGCTGGAAGATAGAAAGCTTCTGATTTGATTCTTGAACTAACTTCATCAAAAATAGAAGGTTCAAAGATAACTGAGCTAAGGACTGCTCTTTCAATATTTATGTTAAAAAGTTCTTTATTCATATTTCGCCATTATACTATTAATTCACTACTTCTTGTTTATCAAACATCTCAGTATTGACAACCAATGTTTTATCATAAGAAGTAAAGTTATTTAGATCTGTAAAAAGATTTTTTTCATCTAAAGCTTTATATATTTCTTTTCCAAGTGCACTTGCAAGAGTTGGAGGAACAGCATTACCAACCATTTTATATCCTGCAGCAAGATTTTTATAATAAAAACTGTGTGTGTCAGGAAAAGATTGTACCCTAGCACACTCTCTAATTGAGAGTCTACGATATAAATACTCCTTTGAAGGTACAAAAATTCTCTTATTTTGCTCTACAAACTCCATTTTTGGAGCTTGTGGATGTAGTGGAGCATGTCTACCACCAGCTTGAATTGTAAAAGAAGGTTCATCCCAGCTACGAACTCTGTTTCTAGACATAAAAATTGAAGAAAAACCACCAGTCATATATTCATGGTTATTCACTTTACATTCATTTTCATTACTATAGTTTTTATCTTTTGCTGACAAAACATTATCTTTTAGATCCCAAATTATATCTTTTAGTGTTAATTTCTTTTTTGAAGGTTCAGGAAATTTAAATTTAATATCAAGATCTTTTCTAAAACCAATAAAGAAAACTCTTTTTCTATCTTGTGCAACTCCATAATCACTAGCATTTAATAACTGAAAACTCAAATCATATCCAGAATCAATAAAATGATTTTTAATATTTTCTAACGAATCTTTATGTCTTCTAGCTAACATACCAGATACATTTTCAGCTAAAAAAAACAGAGGTTTTTTATCTCTAAGAACTCTTATAAACTCAAAGAACAACTGCCCTCTTTTATCATCAATCCCTTGTAGTTTTCCTGCCTCACTCCAACTTTGACAAGGTGGTCCACCTATTAGACCTATTGCATTGGGGATCTCTTTAGAAGTCACATCTTTTATGCTTCTTCTATCTAAAATGGTATTGGGAAAGTTTTTTTCAAAGGTTTCCCAGATTTCTTTATCATATTCATTTGCCCAAACTGTTTGAAACCCTGCTTTTTCAAAACCTAAATCTAATCCACCTGCTCCTGCAAAAAGAGAAATTATATTCATTGAGAAACTCTAAAAAGTAAAAACTTTATACGCATTTCATTTGCAGCATTATTAGGGTCTGATATCACTTCATCACTTACAGAAATTGTATCTGATGACTCTAACAAGTTTCTATCGTTAATAGGAAAACTATTATATTTTTCTAGTGGTATTATTCCCACCAGACTAAAGCTCTCATTCCTTTGCTCATATAAAGATTCAAATACTTTACTTGGGTGTTTAATAACCCACATTCCCCTAATTCTTAGATAAGTGATATTTAATGAATCAATATTATTCACTCGTCCCAATTCATTTGTATCCAAACTTATATCAAGGCTATCATTTCCAATTAATAAATCTCTTACCCCTGTCTCTACAGAATGATACACTTCTTCGTTTGCAGCGTAGCAAGTACCGTAAACAAACCATAATGATTTTAATTGCCTTGTACCCTTTAAGATATGTCCCATTGCATAAATAATATCTTTTTCATTCCACTCTCCATTTTCACAGTTTCTACATGACTCATTTATCCTAGGGTTATCTCTAGTTAACTTAGCTTTCGGTTGAGAACTATTTAATTGTAGTGCTCCTATTGTTTCTGTTTTTTTTACTTCTATGGCATCACTGCCTGATAAGATAATATCAGGCGGACTATTTTTTGTGCCAATATATGAAAAGGTATCTCTTAAGTTTCTTTCTACTGTTGCAGCATCTGATACGGTAAAGTTACCAGCAAAAGCCTTCTTAATATAAGACTCTAGCCCTTCTCCCATATTATTAGCTCTATTGTTTCCATCAGTAACATTAGTAATTGTAGTATTGTAGTTATCTACAATATTGAGAAATGCTTTTAGTATATTACTCATGACAACTTCCTGAAAATTTTGTTTAGTTTTTTATAGTGGTTATCATAGTTAAACTCCTCTTTTGCAAAGGTGTATGCTCTCTCCATTTTCTCATTCATAAGATCTTGATTCTCGTAGGCAAACAAGATCTTCTCTTTTAGATCTTGAGAATCTTGACTTTCAAAGAAAAGCCCCCTACTCTCATCATCTCCAACAATCTCAGGAACTCCACCTTTATTGCTTCCAATAATAGGAGTTTTATGAAGCATTGCCTCAGCTAAAACAAGCCCAAAAGTCTCATTTTTCGTTGCAAGAAGAACCAAATCACAACACTCCATGATCTCCCCTGGATTATTAACAAAGTCTTCAAAAACAACTCTATCGCCACACATCTGCTTAGCTTCTTGTTTCAACCCTACAAGATACTCTTCTTCCATAGCTCGACCTACAATAAGACTCTTCAGATCTGGAAGGTCAGCTAAAGCATCCACTAAAAGATACTGCCCTTTAGTCTCCTCGATTCTTCCAATAAGACCAACAACATAATCATCTTTGGAAAAACCATACTTAGATCTAGTAGAGTCTCTCTCTTCTTCACTTAGTAATTTTTCTGGCTCTTCCACTCCATAGTAAAGTGCCTCTACTTTTGATGAGAAACTTTCAGGTAAATATCTTTTAGCTTCCCCTTCAAGATTCTTTGTAATAGTCAGCATTAGATCTACATGGGAGTAGACAAAGTTATGATAAGCACCTTTTTTCTCTGCAGGGATCTCCATCTGTCTTGTATAGACAATTTTTGGTTTTCTCTTAGATCTTAGTTTTGCTAAAACAGCTAAGAAGAGATCTTTACTCCAGTGGATATGGATAACCTCTGCTTCAAAATCATCAATAATTTTTGCTAATTTCCCAGCTGAAAAGATTGGCAAGTTATGAAAAGCTTTCTCAAATCCAACGAATTCATCAGATCTACTGGCTAAAAGTCCACCACTCTTAAGAACACTTAAAACCTCATTATCTTTTTTAAGCTCATTAATACACTTTTCAACATACAGCTCCAACCCACCAAGGTTAGGAGAGAGACAAAGTTCTAGAATTTTCACGACTTATTTTCCTTATCGTGATAAATCTCCCAAAGATAAGCGTATTTTAAAAAGACATAGATAGGTGCTGAAACACCAACGATAAAACCTTGGATTCCATCTCTAAATCCCTGTCTTACAATATAGTCTTTGATAAATGAGAAAATTGGAGAGAAAATCAGTTTTGAAAGTTTGAATTTCTTTCCCATTTTATAATAAGACTGTGCTGTGATTTGTGC
>JAOXRY010000179.1 GCA_025800305.1 Campylobacterales bacterium
GTTTTACCTATATTAAGACTGATGGCAAAAATTCAGGAGAGCTTTTCAATGAACTGGCAGATGTTGCGTCAGATCTGACAATTGAAACTCTGTTAAACTTTCAAAATATCAAACCACTTCCACAAAATCACTGTGATTTTAACTATGCAAAGAAAATTAAAAAGCAAAATGGTTTAGTAGACTTTACAGATCTAACTACACTGAAAAGAAAGTTTCTAGGTTACACACCATGGCCAGGTGTTTTTCTTGAGTCAGGATTAAAACTTTTAGAGATTGAACCTATAGAAGATGGAAAAAATTATCATATAGGTGAAATCGTAACAATAGATAAAGATTTTATTTCTATTGGGTGTTTAGTTGGGAAATGTAATGTTTATAAGGTTCAGCCCCAATCTAAAAAACCAATGGATGTTGTAAGTTATATTAGAGGAAAGAGATTAGAAGTTGGAGATACACTATCTTAAAAGTGTTGATTCAACACAAAAGTATTTAAAGAGATCTTTAAAAGAGAAAACTCTTTTTCCTCCCATTGCTGTAACATCAGATATACAAACCAATGGAGTCGGCAGTCGAAACAATAGTTGGACAGGGGTAAATGGAAACTTTTTTCTCTCTTTTGCAATTGATAAGAAAGATCTTCCCAAAGATCTTCCTTTAGTCTCAGCTTCAATTTACTTCTCTTTTTTGTTAAAAGAAGTTCTAAAAAAAGAGGGCTCTTCTGTTTTTATCAAGTGGCCAAATGATTTCTATTTAAGTAGAAAAAAAATCGGTGGAACTATTACTGAGGTTGTTGGAAATACTTTAATTTGTGGTATAGGATTGAACCTTCAACCTGTTTCTAAAGATTACGGTCATTTAGATATTCAGGTAGATAAAAATGAGATAATGACAAGTTTTTTAAATTTAATGGACAATCCACCGTCATGGCAGGAAATATTTAGCAAATTTAAGGTAGAATTCTACAAGAATAGAGAATTAAATACCCATCATAACGATATGATTGTCTCTTTAAAAGATGTCTTACTAAATGATGATGGTAGTCTAATAATTGAGGGTAAAAGGATTTTAAGTTTAAGATGACTGAAATTATTGCTATAGCCAATCAAAAAGGTGGTGTTGGAAAAACAACAACAGCCGTAAATCTAGCTGCTTCTTTAGCTGTTGCTGAAAAGAAAGTTTTATTAATAGATGCAGATCCTCAAGCCAATGCGACGACAAACTTTGGTATTAACAGAAATGACTATGATTACAACATCTATCACGTATTAATTGATATTAAAAGTATCAATGAAGTTAAAATGAAAACAAGTATAGATGGACTAGATATTGTACCTTCAAACATAGGACTTGTTGGAATTGAACAAGAGTTTCATGAAATTGAAAAAAATAAAGAAAAAATTTTAAAAGAGAAAATTGCAGAGATTAAAAATAACTACGATTATGTAGTTATTGATACACCTCCAACACTAGGTTTAATAACAATAAATGCCCTGACCGCTTCAAACTCTGTAATTATCCCAATCCAGTGTGAATATTTTGCACTTGAAGGGTTAGCCCAGCTTTTAAACACAGTAAAGCTAGTAAGAAAATCTTTAAATCCAAAGTTAAGAATTAGAGGACTACTTCCTACGATGTACTCATCTGGAAATAACCTTTCAAAGCAGGTCTTTGCAGATCTGAAACAACACTTCAATGGAAAACTCTTTGAAAGTAAACAAAATGATGAATTACCATATATTTGTATACCAAGAAATATTAAACTAGCAGAGTCTCCAAGCTTTGGAAAGCCGGTGATTTTATATGATGTAAAATCTAAGGGCTCTGTAGCTTATCAAGAGTTAGCAGGAGTTATTCTAAAAGGTTAGCTAACTCCAATCTACAACCATAC